>CAZEHU010000196.1:2637-6095 GCA_964511605.1 uncultured Myxococcales bacterium | reverse complement strand
GTTGAGGCTGCGGAGGCCGTGGAGATCTCGGCGGGCGCCGGCATCTTCGAGGGCAGGCTCCAGGACCTCGTCGGCCTCGGGCAGGCGACCGGCCTCGTCGAAGGCCGCAGCGGCCTCGAGGGCGAGGGTGCCCACCACGGGGTGGAGCTGCTGCTCGAGGGCCTCGTGGAGCGCGGCGCGGAGCAGCTCGCCAGCCCGAGCCGGCTCCCCACGGGACCACCTGGCGACGCCGAGACCCCAGAGGCCGTAGGCACGAGTGATGCCGCCCAGGGTCGCCTCGACGAGCGCGGCCACCGCGCCGGGAGGCGGCCGTGCTTCCCGGAGGGCAGCCGCCACCCAGCGGCCCCGCTCGGCGAGGGCGGCGTCCTCCTCGCCGTCGAGGTGACGCTCCATGGTCCCGAGAGCGCGGCTCGCGTCGTCGAGATCGCCGGAGACCAGGGCCAGCTCCGCGGCCCCGATGCGCGCCCTGAGCTCCTGCTCGAAGGCTCGGGGGCGGTGGCCCAGGACCTCGAGGTAGCCGGCGCGGGCCGGCGCGGTGAGGCCCCTGGAGCGGCGAGCCTCTGCCAGGGCGAGCAGAGACTCGAGGAGGGACCCCTGTTCACCGGAGGCCCGGGCTCGCTTGAGCCGATCGAGCAGGGTCTTGAGGTCGAAGGTGGACACGGGCGCAGTGTAGCGGCTTGCGCGCGGCTTCCACATGGGTTGCGCGCCCCGGGTCCCGTCCCCGACCATGCCCCGGTGCAGCTCCCTTCGATCCCTGCGCTCTTCTTCCAGGCCGCCGCCCGCGAGCAGGCCCGGGATCCGGGCGCGGAGATGGTCCAGGCCTACGAGGGAGATCGGCGGCGCTCGATCCCGTGGTCCGAGGCCCTCGAGGTCGTAGAGTCCTCCTCGGCGGCCCTCATCGCGCGGGGCATCGAGCCAGGGGAGTCGGTGGGAATCCTGGCCGAGACGAGCCCCCAGTGGTCCTCCGCCGATACCGCCATCCTCGCGGTGGGCGGCGTCACGGTCGGCATCTACCCGACCTGCCGGCCCGAGGAGATCGGCTTCGTGCTCCGAGACGCCGAGGCTCGCCTGGCTTTTGTCGACACCTGGGATCATGTGGAGCTCCTCGATGGGCTCCGTGCGACCATCCCCCGGCTCGAGGCGATCGTGGTCCTGCGACCTCGCGGCCCGCTGCCGGCCGACGCGAGCCCTTCGGGCCTGAGGGTCTCGAGCGGCGAGGCGCTGCTCGCGGAGGGGCGCTCCCTCGGCGAGGAGGGCCGTGCACGCGTGCACGCACGGGCCGACGCCGTCACGCCCGACGACCTGGCGACCCTGGTCTACACGTCGGGGACCACGGGGCCACCGAAGGGCGTCGAGCTGACCCACGGGAACCTCCTGCACACAGCGGAGATCTCCAATCGCCTCTTCCCGCTCGGTCCCGGCGACGTCTCCCTGGTCTACCTACCCCTCGCGCATGTCCTCCAGCGGGTGACCCTCTACGTGGGCCTGATGTCGGGCAGCCGCGGGGTGTACCTCGAGCGCATCGAGGACCTGAAGCGAGGCTTCGAGGAGGTCCAGCCCACCGTGCTCGCCGCCGTCCCGCGCATCTACGAGAAGGTGCACGCGCGCATCGTCGGGCGGGTGGCCGCCGAGCGGCCGCGCCGCCAGAAGATCTTCTGGTGGGCCATCGACGTGGGGCGACGCTACCAGTCGATGGGGGCTCGCGGGGAGCCCATCCCCACGGGCCTCCGCCTCGAGCATGTGGCGGCCGACCGCCTGGTCCTGCGCAAGATCCGAGGGGCCTTCGGGGGGCGCATCCGCTACATGATCAGCGGGGCCGCGCCGATCTCGGCGGAGCTCCTCGAGTTCTTCCGGGCTGCGGGCCTCCTCATCCTCGAGGGCTACGGCCTGACCGAGACCGCCGCGCCCGTCACGGTCAATACGCTCGGGGCCTATCGCTTCGGCACCGTGGGCCAGCCCGTGCCTGGATGCGCCGTGCGGATCGCCGGCGACGGCGAGGTCCTGGCGACCGGCCCCAACGTCTGCCGCGGCTACCGGGGTCGGCCGGATGCCAACGAGGAGAGCTTCAGCGTCGACGACGAGGGCGTGCGCTGGCTGCATACCGGCGACATCGGCTCCCTCGATGCGGAGGGCTACCTCTGCATCACGGATCGCAAGAAGAACATCGTCATCACGGCGGCCGGCAAGAACGTCGCGCCCCAGCCCATCGAGAACGCCCTCCGGGAGCACCCGCTCGTGGAGTTCGCGTGCGTCATCGGGGATCGCAGGAGGTACCTCACGGCCCTCCTCACCCTCGACGAGGAGGAGGCGGAGGACTGGGCTCGCCGCTCCGGGATGCGCCTGTCGGGCACCGGACGGGCGGCGCTCGCGGCGAGCCCGGAGGTCCAGGCGTCGATCGCGGAGCACGTCGACAAGGTCAACGCCACGCTGGCACGCTTCGAGAGCATCAAGCGGCACGCGGTGCTGCCGGACGCCTTCACGATCGAGGGCGGGGCGATCACGCCCTCCCTCAAGCTCAAGCGACGGGTGATCGAGGAGCGCTGGGCCGAGGCGATCTCAGCGCTCTACCCCGATCCGGCCTGAGCGGGCTCCGCTCAGTCCACCTCGCCGCGGCGCGTGACGATGCGGCTGATGAGCCCATACTCGAGCGCCTCCTCTGCGTTCATCCAGTAGTCCCGCTGGGTATCCCGGGCGACCCGCTCGAGGGGCTGGCCGGTCTGCTCCGCGAGCATCTGGTTGATGCGGTCGCGGGACTTGAGGATCTCCTGGGCGGTGATCTCGAGGTCGCTGGCGGGCCCAAAGATGCTGCCGGGGATGAGGGGCTGGTGGATGAGGAAGCGGGTCAGGGGGGTCGAGAGGCGATCCTCCTTGTCCGCACCGAGCAAGGTGATCGTAGCGATGGAGGCGGTCAGGCCCACACAGACGATCCGCACCTTCGGGGCCACGAAGCGCATGCTGTCGTAGATCGCCATGCCGTCGGTCACCGAGCCGCCCGGGCTGTTCTGGACCACCGTGATCGGCCGGGTGCGGTCGTCACCCTCGAGCAGGAAGAGATCGGCGATCAGGCGCTTGGCCAGCTTGGGCGTCACGGCGCCGAAGAGCTGGATCGTCCGGGTCTCCAGCATGCGCTCGAGCATGCTCGGGCCTTCCTTCTTGCCGCCTTCGCCCTCGTCGTCGTCGCCGGCCACGAAGGGTCGGGCGGCTGCAGGGAGGGAGGCGTGGAGGTCGGTGGTCGTGGTCCGGCGCATGGGAGCTCCTCTCGGCGTGCTCGCCAGGCTAGAGCGGTTCGTCAATCGTGCCGAGGACGTCTAGCACAGGGCCGGGAAGTCGAGCAACGGCGGGCGGGAGCGGGCACCTCTGGGAGACTCCTGATTGACAGCGATCGGGCCCTCCTGTAAGGTCCGCGCGCTCTGGAGCCACCATATGGCACCTAAGCACCTGATATTGTTAAGCTTTTC
>CAZEHU010000196.1:0-2627 GCA_964511605.1 uncultured Myxococcales bacterium | reverse complement strand
CCTCCACCCCGGCCTCCTCGGCGCCGGATTCCATGAGCGAGTTCGAGAGGCTCCTCGCCGAGTACGAGTCCTCCCACAGCCCCCGTGAGGGCGAGATCGTCAAGGGCACGGTCATCGACCTCACCGAGGACTTCGTGACCGTCGACATCGGCTACAAGTCCGAGGGGCAGATCCCGAAGGAGGAGTTCATCGGGGCCGACGGGAAGCTGCCCGTCTCCGTCGGTGATCAGATCGAGGTCTACCTCGAGGAGACCGAGAACGAGCACGGCCAGGTGGTCCTCTCCAAGGAGAAGGCCGACAAGCTCCGAATCTGGGACGAGATCAACGATGCCGTAGAGCGCGACGAGCTGGTCCAGGGCACGATCATGGGCCGCGTCAAGGGCGGCCTCACCGTCGACATCGGCGTCAAGGCCTTCCTCCCCGGCTCCCAGGTGGACCTCCGCCCGGTCCGCAACCTGGAGAAATACATCTCCGAGACCTTCGAGTTCAAGGTCATCAAGTTCAACAAGCGCCGGGGCAACATCGTCCTGAGCCGCCGCGCGATCCTCGAGAAGGCCCGCGCCGCCCAGAAGGCCGAGACCCTCGAGACCCTCGAGGTCGGTCTGGTCATGCCGGGTGTCGTGAAGAACATCACGGACTACGGCTGCTTCGTCGACCTCGGCGGCATCGACGGCCTGCTGCACATCACCGACATGAGCTGGGGCCGGGTGAACCACCCCAGCGAGATGTTCGAGATGGGCGACGAGGTCGACGTCATGGTCCTCAAGTTCGATCCCGACAGCGAGCGGGTGAGCCTGGGCCTCAAGCAGATCTCCGACGATCCGTGGGAGTCGGTCACCGCCAAGTACCGCATCGGCGACCGCATCAAGGGCAAGGTCGTGTCCATGACCGACTATGGCGCCTTCGTGGAGCTCGAGGACGGCATCGAGGGCCTCATCCACGTCTCGGAGATGAGCTGGACCAAGCGGGTGAAGCACCCGAGCCAGCTCGTGAATATCGACGACATCGTCGAGACCGTGATCCTCGATATCGACCTCGACAACAAGCGCATCTCGCTCGGCATGAAGCAGATCGAGACCAACCCGTGGGAGCTCCTCATGGAGCGCTACCCCATCGGCTCGGTGGTCCGTGGCAAGATCCGCAACATCACCAACTTCGGCCTCTTCATCGGCATCGAGGAGGGCATCGACGGCCTGATCCACGTGTCGGACATCTCCTGGTCCAACAAGGTCAAGAACCCGGCCGACGTCTATGAGAAGGGCGATGAGGTCGAGGCGGTGGTCCTCAACATCGACGTGGACAAGGAGCGCTTCAGCCTCGGCATCAAGCAGCTGACCGGCGATCCCTGGGAGAACGTCGAGGCCCGCTTCCCGCTCGGCGCTGTGGTCGAGGGCAAGGTCACGAAGGTGCTCGACTTCGGCGCCATCGTGGAGATCGACGAGGCCATCGAGGGCCTCGTGCACATCTCCGAGCTGGCCTTCGAGAAGGTCGGCCACGTCACGGACGTGGTCAAGGAGGGGGCCGAGGTCCGCGCCAAGGTGATCAGCCTGATCCCCGAGGACCGCAAGATCGGACTCAGCATCAAGCGCCTCAGCGAGGAGGAGGCCTCCGAGGAGTACTCCCAGTACCTGCGCGAGCAGCGTGCGGAGCAGACCACCACCTTGGGCGACGTCTTCGGCGCGGCCCTGGTGGGCGTAGAGGTGGGCGAGGGCGAGGACGAGGCTCCCGATGCCGCCCCCGACGACAGCTCCGACGACAGCTCCGACGACAGCGCCGACGACAGCGCCGACGACGGCGAGTAGCCCGGGCGACACCACGATCCTCGGGCGCCGCGCACCTCCTGCCAGCGCCCGAGGATCGGCCTCGTCAGGGGCCTGCCGACGCAAGTGCTTGAAGTTGCAGGGACGCTCCCCTCTCTGCTCAAGGTCGGGCGCCGCGATCCGTAGGGGATTACAGGCGCCCGCAGGGTGGTCATCTTGATCCGCGCCAGGGGCGTTGTTAGGCTGGACAGTGTGACAGGCCGGGGTGAGGAACCCGCAGGAGGTGGCCATGCGAGACGTCTTCTACCGCCCCACGCGACAGGAAGAGGGACGTCGGCCCTATCTCGAGGCCCCACGGCCCACGATGCCGATCCAGTGGGAGCCGGCGCAGCGGCCCGGCCGCCAGGATGAGCGCCCCGAAGAGGTAGAGGCGCCCAGGGTCATCATCATCGACATCTGAGGGCCGCGGCCCACTGCTCATGGCGTCGAAGAAGCCGACGAGGTCCCCCTCGTCGGCTTCTTCGGTTCAGGGCGTCCACGGACGCGCCCGGTGCGGCGGAGTAGACGCTGGCCCGGCGCGGTGGAACACTCCGCGGACCCTCGACCCCGGAGGAGCTCCGAGATGTGGGATCGCCGCCGGAACGCTCCGCGCCCTGCCCTTCGCCCTGCCCTTGTCGCCCTCGTCGCCCTCGCCGGCGCGGCCGGGCTCGGGCCATCGGTCGCCGCGAAGTGGGTGCCGAAGACCAAGACGGACGTGGACACCACCCCCACCGGCGCCCAGGTCTTCCTGGTCACTCCCGAGGGCGAGGAGCCCCTCGGTATCACGCCCCTGAAGGGCGTGCGGCTCGTCCGCGGCATGATCAGCCT
>CAZEHU010000195.1:5921-6146 GCA_964511605.1 uncultured Myxococcales bacterium | reverse complement strand
GGCGCTATGCCTCCGCGGGTTGGGACATCGTGCGCGGGAGCCTGCCGACCATCTTCGGACGCTACCAATGATCCCCCTGAAGGTAGCCCTGCCTTTCGAGCTGCGGCCCCGCCTCGGCACCCTCCGCGCGGCCCTGTCTCCCGCTCGCGCGGGGGCGGCTCGCATGCTGGAGGATAGGGTCCAGGAGCTGGCGGACGCCGACACCGCGCGCGCCCTGCCCTCCCT
>CAZEHU010000195.1:0-5911 GCA_964511605.1 uncultured Myxococcales bacterium | reverse complement strand
CGCCCGGGTGGCCGTCCCGGCGCTCACCACCCGTGGTCTGGTCGACGCCCTGAACCGAGCCGGCCTCTCGGCCGTCCCTCTCGCCGTCGACCGGGACTCCCTCGCGCTCTCCCACCGGAAGCTCGCCGAGCGCCTCGACGCCGCGGGCACCATCGACGCCCTGATCGCCGGCCACCCCCATGGCCAGCCGGCGCGCCTCGGCCCGATCTCGGCCCTCTGTCAGGAGCGCGGCCTCCCCTTGCTTGAGGACGCCAGCCACGCCGCCGGCGCCGAGGTCCAGGGCGCGCCGGTCGGGAGCTTCGGCGCCGCGACCGTCTTCGACCTCGGCCTGGACGGTCCGCTCTCCGCGGGCGGCGGCGCCCTCGTCGTCGCCAGGGGCCAGGCCGCTCGCCGCATGCACGCAGCGCCTCCGCGCCTCGACCCGCGGCGCGCCTCCATCGCCCTGGCCGAGCTGGACTCCCTTCACGGCCGCAACGCCCGCCGCCGCGAGAACGCACGTGAGCTGGCGACGGGCCTCGCCGGCGTGCCGGGGACCCGCCTCCAGAAGGTGGAGCGTGGCGGCCTCGGTGTGTGGGCCGCCTTCTCCCTCCGCCTCGACAGCTCCGTGCCCCTCGGCCCTCTCCGAGCCCGCCTCGCGCGACGAGGCGTCTTCACGCTGCGATCGCCCTCGATAGAGCTCGCCGCCGCCCCCGCCGACCCCCTCGACCCCGAGCTCCTCCTGCCCCACCAGGCAGGCCTCGGCCTCCACCAGCTCCACCACGTCATCCGCGCCGCCCGCGAGGAGGCGCTCGAGCTCGCCGGGCGGCATCGGTAGGCCCCCCTCCCAGCCCAAGCGGTCAGCGCCTCGAGCCCCCCCCACAGAGCTCCCGCATCCGCTCGAGCCACTTGGCGTCCAGGATCGGCAGGTCGAGCTGCTCCCGCCCCGGGGTCGGCTCGAGGCGCGCCTCGGGGCCGCACCAGGCGGGATCGATGGGGGCGCCGCGCGCGCCCGCCAGGAGGATTCGGGCGCGCAGGATGAGGGTGCGATCGTCGCGGACGGCGGCGGCCTCCGGATCCACGTCGGGATCGGCGTCCGGCGCCGGGAGCGCGGCCCACGCGTCGAGCGCCCGGTCGATCCGCCGGTGGGCGTCCGCCGCGGCGTAGGCGTCGAAGAGGGCGTACTGCGGCAGCAGGAGCTCACCGAGCCACCAGAACACCGTATGGCGGAGGGCCTCGCGGGCCGGGCGGGGCGGGATCGGCGGTGCCTCCGGGACCACGATCCCCTGGACCCCCAGCAGCCCAGCGAGGCGCTCGGCGACCAGGCCCCCGATGGCGAAGTAGCCCTGCCAGCTCGGATGGTGGGCGTCGACGAAGAGGGCATCGCCGAGGCCACCGAAGCGCTCCCGCAGCGCTCCCTCGAGGTCGAGGCAGTGGACGTGATCGTGCTCCTCGCAGGCCTCCAAAAGCTCCTCGTGCCACCAGCGGGGAGCGCGGATCGGGAATCGGTCGAGGGCCACGGCCTGCCACGCGTCGCGCTGGGCTCCCTCCAGATCCCCCAGGGCACGGTGGGCACGCGAGCGCAGGAACCAGCCGGGACCCCACTCGGGTGCGAGCTCGAGCAGCTCGTCCAGGA
Organism: uncultured Myxococcales bacterium; assembly: GCA_964511605.1. GTDB lineage: Bacteria > Myxococcota_A > UBA9042 > PHBI01 > JACKFB01 > CAZEHU01. The sequence goes on along the minus strand of CAZEHU010000195.1, from coordinate 4,299 downwards.
GCGCCTTGGCCTCGCGGGCCCGTGCTTCAGGAGCCCCGCCCTCCCCCAGCAGCTCGGCCGCGCGGCGCGTCCCCGCCTCCACACGCTCCTTGTCGGCCCGGCGCCGCCGGGGGTCGAGCTCCCCGAAGCGGGGCGGCAGATCGTCGACGTTGCCGAGGGCGAGGACGAGGATCACCGGGACCTCGTGGGCCTCCGTGGCCTCCACCATCGCCTCGAGGGCGTCGCGGAGCTCCTCGAGCGCGTCCTCGCGGGGGGCCCCCGACGCCTCTACGATCGGCACGCAGTTGTGTCCGTAGTAGGCAACCACGGCCGCGGTGCCGTAGCGGCCCGGATCCGCCAGCGCGGCCCGGATCGCCTCGGGCCAGCCCTCCTGCAGGCAGGTCCCGCTCACCCCGTAGTTTCTCGTCCGGATGGCGTCGCCCGCGGGGCTGGCGCGGAAGGCGCGCGCCACCACGTCGGGGATCGTGGCCCGCTCGTAGAAGGGCTCGCCGGCCATCGTCGACTCCCCGGCGAAGTAGACGATCCCCGTGCCGGCGGGCGCGGGCTCGAGCCCCGGTGGAGGCGGGCCCCGCACGCTCAGCGGGGCCACCAGCATACGCTGGGCGACAGCGTCGATGCCGAGACCTCCCGAGGCCCCGAGCACGACCACGCCCGCAAGCGCGCCGAGCCCTGGGGCGCGGCGCGCCGTCCTCTCTCGCCTGCGACCGAGGCGATCCCACGCGAGGCCGAGCAGGCCGATCCCGACCACCACGCCCCCCCAGCCCAGCGGCCCGGTCTCGCGGGCCCACCGCCTCAGGGCGGGCTCCTCGGGGCTGTGGCGTGGGGCATCGACGAGCTCACGCATCGAGGGTGCCCCCTGAGCTTCGCGCCCCTGCCCGGCGGCCCACGCGGCCCCCGCGACCCCGGAGCAGACCACGACCAGCCCCAGGCCGACGCCGACCAGGGCCCCCGCGATCCCCCGAGCCCGCGGGGCGCGGCGGAGCGTCGGCAGGCGGGGAGGCCAGAGGCAGGACACAGCCGTTCGCTACCACACGGCCTCCAGGGTGTCAGCGCTCGGCCGGTCCCGCCGGACTCGCTGTGGCGACCGCCCACGACCCCTGGTAGGGTGGCCTTCGAGTTCCGGATTCCGGGGCGGGGGCATGTGCGGAATCACAGGTGTGGTGGGCCTCGGGCAGGACCTGAGGAAGGGCGACCAGGTCACGGTCCGTCGGATGGCGGCCATGCTGCGCCATCGTGGGCCCGACTCGATCGGCTTTCACGACGCCCCGAGGGTGAGCCTGGGCAATACCCGCCTCAGCATCCTCGATCCCAGCCCGGCGGGCGCGCTGCCGATGGCCACCCACGATGGGCGGGTCTGGATCGCCTACAACGGTGAGGTCACCAACTTCAAAGAGCTCGATCGCCGCTACGGGCTGCGGCTGAAGTACCCCTTCCGCTCGAGGACCGATACCGAGGTGCTCCTCTACCTGTATCGGGAGCGGGGCATCGACTTCATCGAGGAGCTGACCGGCCAGTTCGCCTTCGCTCTCTACGACGCGGACCTCGGTCGCCTCTGGCTCGCCCGCGACTTCTTCGGCATCCGCCCGCTCTTCGTACGCAGGACGGCCGATCGGCTCTACTTCGCATCGGAGATCAAGAGCCTGACGTCCACGCCGGACTTCGACGACAGCCTCGATACCGAGGGCCTCTACCACTTCTTCTCCCTCGCGTACCTGCCCGGCCGCCATACCCCCTTCGAGTGCATCGACGAGCCCCAGGGCGGCGAGCTGATCGAGGTGGACCTGGCGAGCGGCCGGGTGAGCTCGCGGCCCTACTACGAGCTGAACTATCAGCCGGACTACTACGGCAGCTCGCTGAACGAAGCGGACCTCACCGAGGCGCTGTACTGGGAGATGCGCGACAGCGTCCGCCGAAACCTCATCAGCGACGCCCCCTTGGGGCTGACCCTCTCCGGCGGGTTCGACACCTCGACGATGCTGGCCCTGTCCCGGCAGGTGGTGGGCCCCGAGGCGCCGATCCACACCTTCTCGATCCGCATCGACGAGGCCAGCTACGACGAGTCCTTCTACCAGCAGCTCATGGCTCGCTTCGCTGATACGATCCATCACGAGATCGTCGTCGGGCCCCAGGACGTGGCCGATCACCTCGAGGAGCACATGGCGTTCCTCGACGAGCCCACCGGCGATGGGGCGGCCATCCCCTCCTACATCCTCGCCAAGCGCGCCTCGGAGCACGTGAAGGTGCTGCTCTCCGGCGAGGGCGGCGACGAGACCTTCAACGCCTACGAGACCCACGTCGCGTGGAAGGCGCGCCGCGCCTACCGCCGCTACGTGCCCGCGCCCGTGCGCCGGCTCCTCTACGAGGCCGCCCACGCCCTGCCCTGCGACTACGAGAAGCTGAGCCTCGATTTCGTCGCCAAGCGCTTCACCGAGGGCGCGGAGATGAGCGCGGCCGCCGCCCACATGCACTGGCGCCATGTCCTCACCGAGCGGGACAAGCGCGCCTTGATGCCCGGCTCCGGCTCGATCCGGGAGAGCTCGGCCCTCTTCCAGGACGACTTCGATCGCATGCCCTGGCCCGAGGAGCTCGATCGCATCAGCGCCCTCGACATCCGGTACTACTTCATCGGCGATCTGATGGTGAAGAACGACCGGACCTTCATGGCCCACAGCGTCGAGGCCCGCTTCCCCTACATGGACCGGCAGCTCCTCGAGTTCGTCCAGCGCATCCCGCCCGACCTCCGCATGAAGGGCTTCAAGCGGCGCTACATGCAGAAGGAGGCCATGCGCGAGCACGTTCCGGAGGCGATCTACCGCCGCGGCAACTTCGGCCTCGAGATGCCCCACAGCCTCTGGTTCCTCGACAGCATGCGAGACCTGGCCGAGGCCACCTTCGAGCCCGCCTCCATCGCTCGCGTCGGGGTCCTCGATCCCGACGTGGTCCAGCGCCTCTGGCAGGAGCACGTCGGCCGCAAGCGCGACCATGGACGCGCCCTGTGGTGTGTGCTGAACCTGGCCCTCTGGCATCGTATGTTCGTGCAGAGTCGGGACTTCGAGCGCTACCTCCCCCTCGGCCGCCACGACGCCCTGCCCGAAGGCGAGCTGGTCCCGGCGGCTGTCCCTCCCGGCGGCTAGATCTCCCAGGAGCCCGCAAGCGATCGAACTGCCCGTGACCGCCGCCGCCCCCTCGGCGCCCCCCACGGAACCCACGCCCAGGAGCGCAAGGCGTCGTTGGGTGGCCCGAATCCCCTACCTGGTGGGGGTCGGGGTCTTCCTCTGGCTCGTGGCCACCATCGATCTCGACGAGGCCCGCCACGCCTTCGAGCGCGCCGACACCCTCCGCTTCCTGCTCGTGCTCGGCGTCTCGGTCGTGCTGGTCTTCATCGCCGACGCGGCCTCCTGGATCGTGCTCTTCGGTCGCCAGGGCTTCCCTGTGCCACCGCGAGACGTCTTCCGCATCAAGGGCGTGAGCTATGTGGTCGATGCGGTCGACTACGCTGCCGCCCAGGCAAGCGCCTCCTGGGTCCTCGGCAAGGTGCGCGGGGGCTCGACGGGCACCTGGCTGTCCATCCTGGTCTGGGGGGTCGGCGTCGACCTCTGGGTCCTCGTCCTCCTCGCCAGCGCCGGGCTCCTCCTGGCCCCGGAGGCCGCCCCGGCCTGGCTGGACGGCAGCCTGCCCGCCCTCCTCGGCGCCGGGGCCGCCGGCCTCGCGCTGGGGTTCCTCGTCGCCCGGCGGATCCCCATGGGCCTCTTCGCCGGCTTCCGCCGCGCCGGCTTGCGGGATCTGTGCGTGGTGATCTCGGCCCGGATGGGCTGGGCCCTGGTCTTCGCCACCTACGAGTGGATGCTGGCCCCGACCTTCGACATCCACGTGAGCTGGCCGACCATGCTGCTCCTCTCGCCCATGCTGGCCCTGGCCCAGTCGATCCCGGGCAGCATCTCCGGCCTTGGCGCCGCCCAGCCCATCACGATGCTCGTCTGGATGCCCTTCGTGGCAGCGTCGGTGGTGGACGCGGAGGCGCAGGTCTTCGCATACACCACGGCGTACGGGGTCGGGCATACCCTGGCCCGGCTCCTGCTGGGCCTCGTCTTCGTGCGGGGGATCGCGCGGGACATGGGGCCCGGCCCGGAGGCGTCCTCCCCTTGAGGCGCCGGGGCCCAGAGTCCCTCTCCCTGACATGGATGGGGCGGGCGTGGATGGTGCCGCTCGCCTTGCTCCTCGCCGGGCTCCCGGGAGTCCCGGCGCAGGCCGCCGCGCCCCGCCTCGACGCCGAGGGGCGGCGCGCCGTCCTCGGCCCGG
>CAZEHU010000194.1:0-6146 GCA_964511605.1 uncultured Myxococcales bacterium | reverse complement strand
GCCGCCAGGGCGCGGATCACCCCGCCGATGCGGGTGGCGCCGGAGGTCTCGAGGAAGAGGCGCGTATACTCCCCTGTCCGCACCAGGTCGCGCACCGCCTCCACATAGCGCTGGCCCTCGTCGGTGCCCGCGCTCGAGATCTGGGTCACGTCGGCGCCCGCGGCCCGCAGCCGATCGGCGTCGAAGCCCTCTGCGGCGTACTCCCCCACGACGACGGCCGGTCGTCCCTCGGGTGTGGGGCCCTCGAGGAGGTGCTGGAGGAAGGTGGTCTTACCGGAGCCGAGGATGCCCGTGACGACGTGGAGGGTAGCGCTCATCCTGTGTATCCTCCCCGGCCCTGTCTGGGCCCATGCAGGCCCTCGAGGAGCGCGCGGATGAGCACCGTACAGCCCCCCCGAGCGGAGGTCGATCGCACCATGCGCTCGAGCGGCATCCAGCTCGAGTACGGCATGCCGCTCTGCCAGACCGACCTGCCCCTCGACTGGTACCAGGCCGAGTTCCAGCCCTACGCCGAGGAGTACCTCGACCTGCCCGATCGCACGCCTCGGACCGTCCTGCCCTGGATGGATCGGTACATCGTGCCGGCCCTCGAGCACTTCGGCGGGCGCCTGATGCTCCTGGCGCACTACTACATGGGCGGGGAGATCGTGAAGTTGGTGGAGCGCTACGGCGGCCGCATCGCGGATAGCTACGCCCTGGCCCTCGAGGCCGAGCGCCATCCGGAGGTGGAGGTCATCGTCGAGAGCGCCGTGCACTTCATGGCCGAGACCATCGCCCTGCTGAAGCACGAGCACCAGGACGTCTGGATCACCAACCCGAAGAGCGGCTGCACGATGGAGGCGATGGCCAAGGAGGCGATGATCGCCCCGGTCTTCGACGAGCTCCACGAGCGCTATGGCGACGATCTCCTCGTCATCGCCTACATGAACACCTCGGGACGCCTCAAGGCCCTGGCGGGCCGGACCGGAGGCTCGGTCTGCACGAGCGCCAACGCGGGGCTCATCATGCGGTGGGCCCGAGAGCAGGGCCGGAAGATCTTCTTCCTGCCCGATCGTCACCTCGGCGAGAACTCGGCCGCCGAGGTGGGCATCGAGCCCCGCCGCTGGTTCCACTGGCCCGCCGGCTGGGCGGGGAGCCGCCGCTCCCCGCGCGACCTTCGCCCGCGCGAGCTCGAGCGTCTCGACGCCTCCGAGCTGATCCTCTGGGATGGCTTCTGCGGCGTGCACACCGTCTTCCGCCCCGAGCACGTGGCCTGGTACAAGGAGCGCGGCTTTCGGGTGCTGGTGCACCCGGAGTGCCCGCGGGAGGTGGTCCGAGCGGCCGACGGCTCCGGCTCGACCAGCTTCCTCTGGTCGGCCCTCGCGGCAGCCGCTCGAGGCGATCGGATCGCCATCGGCACCGAGGGTCACTTCGTCCGGAACGCCGAGGCTTTCGCCCGGGGGCGCGGGGTCGAGGTCCGGAACCTCGCCGACATCGACGATCCCCTCTTGCCCTCGATGGGCTGCGGCTGCGCCACCATGAGCCGCAACGATCCGCCCCACCTCGTGGCGACGCTCGACCTCCTCCGCCGGGGCGATCCACCGCCACTGAACCGCGTGCTCGCGGGGGACGCCGTCGACGAGGTCACCGGCTCTCGGGAGCGCCTGGCCCCGCAGGAGCGCGAGCGCCTCGCGGCGGAGGCGCGCCTGGCGCTCCGGCAGATGATCACGCTGACCGAGGCTGGCCGGGGCGGGGGCTCCTAGCCCGACCCCACGATGGTGACGCTCAGCCGCCGCCGATGGGGACGGTGGCGATGCTCCCACAGGTAGATCCCCTGCCACGTGCCAAGGTCGAGGCGACCCCGCGTCATGGGGATCGAGAGGGTAGTCGCCGTCAGCACGCTGCGGACGTGGCTCGCCATGTCGTCCGGGCCCTCGGCCGTATGCCGGTAGATCGGGTCCCCATCGGGCACCAGCCGCCCCATGAAGCGCTCGAGATCGCCGATCACGTCCGGGTCCGCGTTCTCGCTGATGAGGAGGGAGGCGCTCGTATGGTGGACAAAGAGCGTGCAGAGGCCCTCCCGGAGGCCGCTGTCCCGCACGTGCCGGCACACCTCGCCGGTGATGTCGCTCAGGCTACGTCCGGGGGTGCGGACCTCGAATCGGGCCTGGTGGATGCGGGCGCCCTCAGCCACGGATGAGGTCCTGGCGCGCGCTCTCCTCGTCGTCCTGATCGACCACCAGGAAGAAGCCGTCCTCGCCCTCGTCTTGGTATCGCGGCAGGAAGATCCGCCCGGCCCAAGGGGCCCGAAGTCCGCCGGTGCGATCGGTGGCCAAGAGGCGATCGGCCTGAACGGGCTGGAAGTTGGCGAAGCCCGGCTCCATGCCGAAGCCCGAGCCGGGCACGACCCGGTGGCGGTGGATGACCCGCAGGACGTCCGGCACCCCCTGTACCTCGAGGTACTTGGCCCAGCGCTCGGCGTCCCGCGGCGTCACGCCGGCGTGGATCACCCCGACGTGGCAGAGGGTGCGCCAGATGGTGGCCTCCAGCAGGGCCTCGGTCTCAGGGGCGAGGTGGCTGCCCCCCTCCACCCCGATCGCCCGGTGGCCGCGCTCGTCGAACCAGCTCAGGATCGGAGCGTCCACGAAGTGATCGAAGCCCAGGATGAGAGGACAGCCCACGGCCCGGGCGAGCGGCGCATGCAGGGCGAGCGAGGCGGCCGGGTCCGAGCCCTGGCAGATCACCGAGAAGGGGGGCGCAGCCCCGGTGGTGCTGTGCAGGTCCAGGAGGACCAGCCCCTCGGGGTGGGCCTCGTCGAAGAGCTGAAAGCCCTCGAGCAGATCGAGCTGCTCGTGATCCTCGCGGCAGCGCTCGAGCTCCCCGAGCCCGTGGAGGAGCTCGACCCGCTCCCGGGACCAGTGGCGGTTCAGATCCCGATCGAGGAAGCGACGCTCGGCCCGGTAGGCGCGGCGGTTGCCGATGAGCGCGACCACACGGCCTCGCGTGCCTCCATCGTCGCTCTCGTGGAGGTGCTCGATAGCGCGCCGCGCCGCGTCCACGCCCGCCGGCTCGTTGCCGTGGATCGCCCCGACGACGAGGACCGCGGGTCCCGGTCGACCGGAGTCCCACGTGCCGATGAGCCGCCCGGACGCCTTCCAGCGTCCGAGCAGCGCCTCGACCTCCCCAGAGGCCTGGTCGCTCACGGTCTCCTCAAGCGTCGTCGGGCTCGGAGGGCGCCACGCGAGGGGCCTTGCCCGCGCCGGCCGTGCCGTTGCGTGCCGCGACCCGCTCGAGCTGCTCCTCGAAGACGCTGCGCGCCACGTCGAGGAAGTCGGTCTCGGTGACGATGCCCACGAGGTGGTCCTCCTCGACCACCGGCAGGCATCCCACGCGCGCATCGCGCATGATGCGGATCGCGTCCACGGTGCGGGTCCGGGGGCCCACGGTGATGACGTCGACCTTCATGATGTCCTGCACCGCCACCGGCTCGTCGGAGCTACGCCCGACGAGCGCCAGCAGATCCCGATGGCTGACGATGCCGACGAGCTGGCCGTGATCGTCCTCGACGGGCACGTGCCGGATGTGCTCCCACTGCATCATGCTGGCGGCGAGATCGACGATATCGCCCGGTCGCACCGTGAAGATGTCGGTCTTCATGAACTGGCCGATGGTCATGAAGGCCTGCCACCTCGGCCCGGCGGCGCGATCGATGGTCGCGGCCTCCCACTCGTGGACCGGGGTCGGGCCGAGGCCGTGATCCCGGGCGTGGTCCACGATGGCGCGGGTGCGCTCCTCGGGCTTGGCGCCCTTCTGGCGGAGCGCATCCCACGAGTCGAGGCACCACTGGGCGCCGGTTCGCGCCGAGCCGACCCGAGCCTCGAGGATGCCCAGGTAGCGATCGATGTCGTCCGGATCGACCCGCTTGCGCTCGAGGCCCTTGCGCGCCAATGGGAGGAGCGTGTCCAGGATCAGCGCGCCGGCCTCGATCCGCTCGCCGCCGACCCAGTGGAACTGGGCGCTGAGGCCCTGACGTGCGGCCGCGAGGAAGTTCATCTTCGCGTGATCGAACTCCATGACCCGAGCCACCGGGCCGTGCTCCCGTGAGAACTCCGACATCAGCCCGAAGTAGAAGGCCGCGTTGGCCACCTCGTCCTGGGGCGTCGGCCCCGAGGGCAACACGCGGTTCTCGATCCGGAGGTGGGCCTTCTCCCCATCGGCATGCACGCCGTAGCAAGGGCGATTCCAGCGATAGATGGTGCCGTTGAACAAGCGCAGGGCGCCGAGGCTCGGGATGCCGCCGGCCTGCACGCGCTCGAGGCTGTTCTCGTCGATGCCGTCGGAGATCACGACCCGCAGGCGGGCGAGGTCCTCCCGGAAGATCTCGATGACGCTGTCACGGAGCCAGCGATCGCCGAAGCTCACGCGGGTCCGCCGGCCGCGCTGCTGGAGCGCGCCGGAGCGGACGTCGATCGACTGCTGGAAGAGCGCGATCCGCGTCTCGTGCCACAGGCGATGCTGGAGCAGGAGAGGTGAGTTGCCCCCGGCCGCGAGCACGGGCCCGGTCACGGCCTGCGAGAGGTTGTAGAGCTTCGCGAACTCCTGGGCGCCGGCCTGGAAGTGAAGCTGGAAGCTGGTATTGCAGGCCTCGAGCAGGATGTTGTCGTGGCGGATCTGCAGCTCGTCGAGGCCCTTGATAAGGGTCCGGAACTCCCCGCCCCGCAGCTTGAGCATGCGATCGTTGAGCGTCCGGTAGCGGGGCATCGGCGTCATATTGTCGAGGATCAGATCCTCCTGACGCAGGGTGGGCAGGATGCCCGTGAGCACCACGTCCGCGCCGATCTCCCGCGCCACCTCCCGGGCCCGCGCCACCAGACGGCGGATCTCACGCTCGGTCCGCCGCAGGCACTGGCCCGCGAGGCGGAAGGGCTTGAGGTTCGCCTCCAGGTTGAAGAGCGCCAGCTCGGTGGTGAACTCGTCGGGCAGGTGCTCGAGCACCTCCATCGCCACCGGCGCTGGCGCGCCGTCGTCATCGACGAGGAACATCTCCTGCTCGGCGCCGATACGGCGCACGCCGCTCTCGATCATCCCGCTGTCGATCATCGTCTCCAGCGCGGTGACGTCATCGAGCAGCTTCCGCATGAAGGCGCGGAATTCGCGCTCGTCGAGCTGCTCGTCGACCTCCAGCTGGCCCATGGGGCGCCTCCGTGGCTGGTACGGATGTCCTCTTGGACCTTAGACCGCGTGCTCGAAGGTGCGCAACCGCACCCCCCGGCGCGCATCCTCTACACGCTCCCCGCCGGTGGCGCCAGGGCAGGGCAGCGGAGGGATCGCGGCGGATCCGCCGACGTGCCCGCGCCAAAGACGCTCAGAAGAAGAGCGCCAGGCAGGTCAGGCCGCCGTCTCGCGTCGCGATCTCGCTGATGTCCAGCTCGATGACCTCAAGGCCCGCGGCCCCGAGACGTCGGACCGTATCCGGGTGGCCCGCGGGGCAGAGCACCTTGTCGCCTACCCCGATGAGGTTGGCCGCGGCGCGCTCGCTCTCGATCACCTCGATCACATCCACTCCGGGCGGCAGCGCGTGCTCGTCCAGCCAGCCGGGCGCCATCACCACGAGATCGGGGCGCGGTGCGGAGGCGTAGGACATCAGGTGGAGCCCCTCGCCGACCGCCACGTCGATCACGGTCCGACCGAGGGGCTCGAAGGTCTGCCGCAGCCTGTGGATGCCGGCCTCGTTGGTCCGCGAGCTCTTGCCCACCAGGAAGGTGGAGCCCACCTCGAGCACGTCGCCCCCGTCCAGCGTGGCCGGGCCCTCCATCGCCACGATGGGCATGTGGGGCGCGAGGGCTGCGCGCACGGCACGTCGCTCGGCTCGCCGCTGGGGCGCACCCGGTAGCGTCAACAGCGCGATGCCCCCGGAGATCACGGCGAGATCATCGACGAAGCAGGCATCGGGCAGGGAGTCCTCGGCGTCGAGGCGGGTCACCGCGACGCCGAGCCCCTCGAGGGCCTCGACCACCGAGTCGTGCTGCTCGATGGCCCCCTCGACACGAGGCGGGCGGGCGTTGGGATCCTGGACCAGGGCCTTCGAGAAGCTGTCGGAGACGTCACGTACGATCGCGCGGCGGCGGGAGGTGGTCATCGGTGGGGATTCCTCGTCGCGGGGGGAG
>CAZEHU010000193.1:0-6154 GCA_964511605.1 uncultured Myxococcales bacterium | reverse complement strand
CGGGCGGCTGCCCGGCCGGTACCCACTACGTCGGCATCCGCCCCAACGGCGACGTCACCCCCTGCCCCTACCTGCCGGTCTACGGCGGCAACGTGCGTGAAGAGAGCTTCTCGAGCATCTGGAACGAGAGCGAGGTCTTCCAGCGCATCCGTGCCCGCGGGGAGCTCGGGGGGGCCTGTGGGGACTGCGAGTTCTCCAGGGTCTGTGGAGGCTGCCGCGCCCGGGCCTATGGGCACCACGGAGACTACCTTGCGCACGACGCCTGGTGCGGCTACGAGCCCGGGGCGTACGGGGGGACCCTCATCGACTTCGACGGCAAGACCATCTACGGGGCCGACCCCCAGGGCGATGCTCCCGAGGCGGTGAGCTGGTCACCTGAGGCCGAGGCTCGGCTGAAGCACGTGCCGAGCTTTGTGCGCGGAATGGTCCGAGCCCGCGTCGAAGCGGTCGCCCGCGAGGAGGGGCTGCACACCGTCACGCCCGAGCTCATGCACCGGGTGCGCGAGGACACCATGGGCGGTCGGATCGGCAATGTACCGAGCTTCGTAAGGAAGATGATCGAGTCCCGGCGCGGGAGCGGATAGGTCATAGTCCCGGCGCAGCGAGGAGGCCACCTCGCCTGAAGCACCATAAGGGTTCCATGAAGAGGCTCGCCCGCTCCACGACCGCTCGACTCCCCACTCGGCTGGTGGTCGCCGCGCTGCTCGCGCTCCCGCTCGCCTGCCGGAGCACCCCGGCCCAGCCGATCGGCTCGGGAGCCTCCCGCGCCCCCTCGAGGAGCGCCTACGCCTCCAGCGCCCGGGCCATGTCCCGGAGCTTGAGCACGGTGCGCCAATTCCGCGCCGTTGAGGCCACCCCGACCGTCCGCTCCAGCCGCTCGGCGAGCTTGGACTTGCTCAGGCCACGGGGGGTGTGCAGGTAGACCACCTTCTCCCCGAGCTCCCACGGATCCGCTACGTGCCCCTGGGTCGCCAGGGTCGCCGAGAGGGCCTCGAGGCGTGCCCTGCCCGCCTCGCCGACCGCCTGCGACAGGAACCAGGCATGCACGAGCTTCGGCTCGGCGGCCGCCTCGTCCGCGAAGGGACAGGCCGTGACGATCGCCTCGAGGCGCTCAGCGCCCACCACCATCACCTGGGGCACGAAGTCGAGATGCCGCTCGAAGAGCCCCCTCACCCGGCCCTCCACCTCCTCCTCGCTCCCGACCCCACGGAGCGCCACGTTCCCGCTCTGGATGTAGGTCGCCACGCCCTCGAAGCCCTCGGCCCCAAGGAGCTCCCGCAGCCGGGCCATCTTCACGCTCCGGTGGCCGCCGACGTTGATGCCGCGGAGGAGGACGATGAAGGTCGCGTACGCAAGGTCCACTTCGCAGACCTTCGCAGGTCATGCCCTCCGAGCCAAGCCAGCATAGCCGCGCCCGAGCAGCCCAGGCCCGATCCCGGAGAGGGGCCGCGCCCGGGCTCGCCCGACCCCCGAAGGGCGCGGTCCACGAAAGGGATCTCGTGTCACGCCGCCCTCCTTCCCAGCTGCTTGGTCAAGGGGCGGAACTCATTGCAGGGTGGAGCTTTGCGGCGCTTGAATGGGTGGTCGCTGATGAGTTCGGCGGGCTGGGGACACCACCACGGTACAGCCTTGGACATGGTCCAGTCGATGAGGTCGTCGAAGCGGCCGGCATTGAGGTAGCTGCGCATGAGCAGCATCGCCTCGGCGCTGGCGAGCAGCCAGAACTTGGCGTTGCTCTTCATGCGCAGGTTCACGACGCGGCGGACCATGCTCTCCATCGCTCCGCTGCCCCTCGGGATGCTGCGGGCACGGAACGTCGCGTACTGCATGCGTGTCGCGTTCCGGGTGAAGTAGCCGACATGGGCAAGCACCCTCTTGGCCCGACGTCCGACTGCGAGTTGCTGGATGTGTTCGACGAGCGACCCGATCCGGCCAGCCCCCAGGTGCTTCTTGGCCTGGGTCACCCACTTGGCCCTCCGGCGCTTGCTCCATTGCGCGGGGATCGCGGCGATCGTGTGGAGGGTCTGGACCGCGTGGTACCAGTCGAGCACTTCCGTAACCCGGCTGCGGGGAATGCCGAGTCCGGTTGCGAGGTCATCGATGCGATCCCAGATCCACTTGGCGCCGTCAGCGACCACGGTCAACTCGGCGGCCTGAACGGCCCCGAGGGCCTTCAGATAACCCAGCAACATCTTGAACAGCTGGTCGCAGTCACCCATCGTGCCGTCGTAGACGGGGCGGAAGGACTCGTCGATGTTGCCGTCATCGTCGAGAACGTAGATGACCAGCATCTTCGGCTCCTGCCACGGCGCCTGATAGCCCCGGTGCCTGCTCTTCGCACGGCGCCGTCCAGACTTGGCGGGGATGCGCATGCGGCAACGGCCACCGTCCGTGCTGATGAACACGCGCTTGCCCGCGAGCGGGCCGGTGTCGGTCGGGTCCCTCTCGAGCCACTCCTGCAGCCACTGATCGCGCTGCTCAACGGCGCGGCGACCGACCTTGCCGACGATGCGGAGCGTCTGCTTGTGACCCAGGTCGATGCCCCGACGCGCCAGGGCCTCGCGACCGGAACGAACCGAGTCGCTGTCGGTGACCTGACGGCAGATCTCGCCGGCCAGCGCAGGCGTTACGCCGTTGGCAATCCCGAGCGCGGCGAGTGTTGGGTACAAGCCGACTCCGCTCTTGCCGCGTCGACCCGAGCGTCTCGGCCGACCCGGCAGTCCCCGGCGGTCGGGCTTGAGGTACGGTACGCGGTAGCTTCTTCGCCCCCCACCCAACAGACACACCTCCACCGACCGCGGTCCGCCGCTCCGGAAGCGGCCCCCATTGTCCGCTGCAGCCCAGGTTTGCGCCTGGAAGACCGGGCAGGCGAGTCGCTCTCCGAGCACATCACCTGCCACCTCGTCGCTGAGCTGCCGGCTCATGGCACTGAGTCCCAACTCCATCGCCCGAAACTCCTCCGGGGTCTCCATCTGCAACCATCGCGGGATGGCGGCATCGACCACCGCCCGGAAGCTGGATACTCTCGAGGCGACTTGGTTCGCCAGGTTGGTCGGCATGAGGTCCCTCCGTGGTTCGTACCTGGAGTGGATCGCCTCATGCCGGCCTTGTCCACCGCCCGCTCCCCTCCATCAGGTCACCGCGCGACCCCTTTCCGGGATCGCGCCCGGCGCTCAAGCTCTCTCAAGCCACCGGCGATCGACTCGCCCATGCGGTGGGGCATGCGAATATGCGTCTGGGCCGACATCCCCATACCGACGCCATCCGGGCCTTCGGCCGCTACGTCGACGGCGACTCCGGCCCGCCTACCACCGTCGCGGAGATGGACAACGTCGTCCGCGTCGGGGCCGCGCTCGGCTCGGCGATCCATCGGCAGGTGGGGGCGCCTCGCTGCGCCCGCCTTCCCGCGGGGAGGAGCGCGCCTCCTCGGGGAGGGCGCGCGCGTCGTTCAACGGGTGTCCTCGGCGCGCCGGGTGCCGTCCCCGGTGCGCAGGCTGCGGAGGCGGTTCAGGGCCGCCGCCACCTCGAAGCGCCTCGCCTGCGCCAGGCCACCGTCCCGGCCTCGGGCCAGGAGATCGAGCCCCTCGCGCTCGAGCGCGGCGTCCAGGGCGTCGAGGGCCTCCGCGAGCGTGGCGCCCTCGCGGAGCGGACCTGCCTTGAGCCACAAGAGGGCCTCGGCGATAGCCCGGGTCTGCGCCGGATCGACGAGCTGCTCGAGGGCCCCGAGATCGACGTCCCAGACCCCGAAGCTCAGCGCCTCGACGCCGCGGGTGCGCACCTTGACGTCGCGCCGGCCCTTCGAGGCGTCCAGGCTTCGGGGATCCGGCCGCCGAGGGGTGATCGCGCCGAAGGGGCCCGAGGCCTCCGGGGTGCGGAGGTCCTGGAATCGCTCGGCGATGGCGTGGGCCTCCGCCGTGGCGTCGCGCGGCAGGTAGGCGTCCATGCGGATCACCGTGTCGGCGATGTCGAAGTAGTCGCCCGCTCCACCCACCACGAGCAGCGTCGAGACGCCGTGCTCCCCCATGAGCTGGCGGGCCCGGTCGATGTAGGGCGTGATCGGCTCGCGCTCCTTGGCTACGAGGGCCTGCATCCGGTGATCGCGGATCATGAAGTTCGTCGCCGAGGTGTCCTCGTCCATCAGGAGGGTGGTGGCCCCGGCCTCGAGGGCCTCGACGATGGCCGCGGCCTGCGACGTGCTGCCCGAGGCGTCGTCCGTGCGGAAGGCGCGCGTGTCGCGGCCGAAGGGCAGGTTGTCGATGAAGGCGCTGATGTCCACACCCTCGACGCGGCGGCCGTCCTCGGCGCGGACCTTTACCGTCCGCGGCCGGGTGATCACCTGCTCGCGTCCGTCGCCGGGCACGTGGTCGTAGATGCCGAGCTCCAGGGCCGCGAGCAGGGTCGACTTGCCGTGGTAGCCGCCGCCGACGATCAGGGTGATGCCCTCGGGGATGCCGAGGCCGCGCAGGCGTCCGGCGTGGGGGGCCTCGAGCTCCACGGCCAGGGCGTCGGGGGCCAGGGTCGGCACCACCTCCTCGGCGAGCGGGCGGGGATCGACGCCGCTCCGACGCGGGAGACGCGATCCGTCAGCGATGAATGCCACGAGGCCCCTGTCGCCGAGCTGGCGGCGCAGCGCGGCCTGATCCTCGACGACCTCGAGGTGCTCCCGAAGGCGTGCCCCGTCGAGGCTCTCGAAGTGCAAGGAGGCCTCCACCAGGCCCGGCGCGTCCTCACAGAGGAGGCGGCGGGCCGCGCGGCCGAGGACCCGACGTCCCCGTGCGGGGAGGCCGCAGGCGAAGCGTGCCTCCACCCAGTCTGGACCGAGGACGACGCTGGTCCGCGCGAGCACCTCCTGGCGCGGGGCGTCGATGTCGATGAGGCCGCTCTTCCCGCTGCCCTCCCCGCTCCGGCCACGGCGGCGGACGTGCCACGCGAAGGCGCGCGTCAGGTAGTCACAGAGGGCGCGCTCCCGCTCCGGGGTGCGCACCGTCCAAGACGGGAAGCCTGCATCCTCCCAGGCCACGCGGGCCCGCACGCGGCTCGGAGCGGCGAAGGGATCCCCCTGGACGTGATCGACAAAGAGGGTGAGCCCGCCCAGGTCCCAAGCCCCCTTCAGATCCTTGTAGGCGCCGTAGCCGGCGCCATCGATGCGGCGCAGGCTGGCGTCGAGATCGTGGAGGTCCCTCATGGCGCTCCAGACAGACCACGGCCGGAGGCCTTCCACAAGCGCCCCCGCAGCCATCGACAAGCGCCCTCGGGACGAGGACGATGCGGTCGTCCGTTGCGAACCCGTCCTCCCCGCCCCCCGCCCTCCGCCCTCCCTGGCCCCCGCACCATGCGCTCCCAGCTCTCCTGCACCTCGCTCCTCTCCTTGTCCGTCTTGCTCCTCGTCGCGTGGGCCTCCAGCTCGGCCCCGGCCAGCGCGGGCCCCTCGGAGAGCTGGGTCGCCGTGGGGCTTGAGGGGGCGCCGGTCGAGGACCTCCTCCTGGGCCCACCGGGCGGGGAGGCCGAGCGCGCCAGGGTCGCGATCGTCGGACACGGGGGGCTGTACCTCAGCGAGGATGGCGGCCAGCGGTGGCGCCGTGATGGACGCTTCGATCCCGGAGCCCTCCGCTGCGGCTTCATGGAGCTGCGGCCGGGCCCGGCCCCCGGCGCCGGCTTCCGCGTCCGCTGCGCCACCGAGCCCGGCCTCGAACCCACCTGCCTCGATTTGCCGTGGGGCAAGGGCGAGGCGGCCACCTGCGATGAGGCGTCGATTCGCGACGCCGGGGAGATCGATCCGGCTCGGCGGAGCGAGGCGGAGCTGGCGCTCGTGGAGCGAGCAGCCCGCATGCAGCGCTGGCCCGAGAGGGTGGCCGGGCTGCCGCTCCACGCGGCGAGCGAGGGCGACCTCCTGCTCATCGGCCACCCGGTGCACGGCGTGTACCGCTCCACGGACGGAGGCAGGCGCTTCCGGCGCTCGGTGGCGGGGCTCGAGGGCCTGAGCGGCGGGCGCTTCGTCGCTCCTGGTGATCGCCCCGCCAAGCGCCACAAGGGGCGGCCAGCGAAGCCGCGCAAGGGCACGGAGGTCGACCAGGCCGAGGTTCGCATCACGCTGCTGAGCCGAGTGCAGGTCTACGCGGTCCACGAGGGCTCCGCCTGGGTGGCGGCCGGAGAG
>CAZEHU010000192.1:0-6157 GCA_964511605.1 uncultured Myxococcales bacterium | reverse complement strand
GTCAGCCTCCCCCACGCCTTGCTCCCCGCCCTGCTGCTCCTGGCCTGCGGCAGCGGCTCCGCCGGACCCGCCGCTGGCGATGGGGAGGCGGCGACCCGATCAGCGTCGGGCGACGCTGGGGCCGAGCCCGAGGGTGTGGCGGGGGAGACGAGCGCGGACCCCGACTCCGATGGGGAGGTCGAGCCCGAGGGTTCGGCGTCGCCGCTCTTCGCTCGGAAGGTGGAGGTCTCGTCCGACCTGATCGGCGGCCCGGGCGCCTACGGGCAGGTAGGCCGCGCCTGGGTCCTCGGCAACGACGAGGTGCACTTCCTCGTGCAGGACATCGGCACCGCTGTGGGGCTGGCGCTCGGGGGCGGCAACCCCATCGACGGGGACTGGCGGCGAGCGGAGGGGGAGCCGGGCGAGGATCGCTTCCGGGAGACCTTCGCGCTCGTGGACTTCCGCGTGCTGGTGCCGGAGAGCATCGAGGTGCTGCGTGATGGCTCCGATGGTGTGGAGGCCGCCCTGCGGGTGAGCGGAAGCCTGGGCCCCTCCGGCATCATGGACGCGCTGGACGCCTTCGCGGGCGACCTCGAGCTGGGGGTCGAGGTGGAGTACGCCGTGCGCCCCGGCGAGCCGGTGCTGTGGATGCGCACGACCCTGCACAACGAGGGCAGCCTCGACGAGAGCGTCGCGGTGGGGGACTTCCTGGCCTACGGCAAGCAGCTCCGCTTTTTCACGCGGGAGCACGGTCACGGCGACCCCAGCGGCGAGGTCGCCGTCCTCGCGAGCCGGGGCGAGCGGGTCTCCTACGCTTATGGACGCCAGGAGGGCACCCTGACCCTGCCGCTGGTCGACGCCTCGGGCACGGCCGGCTTCCTCGGGGACCTGGAGGTCCCGGCCGGTGGCAGCGCCACCATCGAGCGCTTCCTGGCGCTCGGCACCGGCTCGCCCTCGAGCGCGCTGGACGTGGCGCTGGCGCTACGAGGCGGCGAGGAGGGGCGCATCGAAGGCATCGTGCGCGACGAGGCCGGCGCCCCCGTCGAGGGAGCGCGGGTCACGGCCCTCTCGGAGGCCGGGGTCGCACAGGCCGAGGCGTTCACGGACGCGGAGGGACACTACGGGTTCGGGCTCCCGACGGGCGAGCACAGGGTCTTCGCTTGGGCCCCGAGCCGCCTCCGCGGCGCGGAGCACGTCGCCCATGCGCTCCCCGGCGAGACCCTGGAGGTGGAGCTCGGGATCGGGGCGGGGGCGATCGTCGACGTCGCTATGACCTCCGATGGGCCGGAGTCCTCGGGGGGCCTGACCCCCGTGAAGGTCAGCCTCTCCCTGCTCGAGGGCGAGGGGCCCGACCCGGCCCTCGGCGAGCACGCGCCGGCCGGGCAGGCCCACATGGCGTTCGCGGGACCGGGGCTCGAGAGCCTCCATGTGCGCCCGGGTACCTATCGGGCGGTGGTCTCGCGTGGCGCTTCTTACGATCGGCTGGTGATCGAGCCCCTCGAGCTCGAGGGAGCGTTCACCCTCGAGGGCCACCTCGAGCGCGTCGTCGACACGGCCGGCTGGCTCGGCTGCGACTTCCACCAGCACACCATCGGCAGCCTCGACAGCTCCTCCCGCCTCGAGGAGAAGGTCCGTGAGAACCTGAGCGCTGGCCTGCACTGCGCCGCCATCACCGATCACGACAACGTGGTCGACGTCTCGGGACAGGTGAGCGACCTCGGGGCCCAGGGTATCTTCCGCTCCCTCGTCGGCAACGAGATCAGCGTCAACGGGGTCGGCCACTTCAACGCCTATCCCCTGCCTGTCGATCCCGCAGATCCCTGGGCGCTGTCCGGCGCGAGGTTCTGGGCGGGGCGCACGATCGCCGAGCTCTTCGAAGACCTCCGGGCCATCGAAGGCGAGCGGGTGATCCAGGTCAACCACCCCCGCTCCGGGCTGATCATGTCCTGGTTCACCCACATCCAGCTCGATCCGGCAGAGGCGATCGCCCTCGCGGGCCCGATGGCCGACGACTTCGACGCGGTGGAGGTGAACGATTGGCTCGGAGAGCCAGGGGAGTTCACGCTCGAGGGCTGGGCTGGCTGGTCGGCCTCACCCGGCTCGGGCGTGCCGGTCCTCGCCGACTGGATGGGCCTCCTCGCCTCCGGCCGGACCACGTGCGCGATGGGGAACTCCGATAGCCACGATCCGGGCGACGATGTGGGCTACCCGCGCACCTGGCTGCGGCTCGACACGCCCCACGATCAGCTCGGGGATCTCGACGAGGACGACGTGACCAGCGTGATCGGAGCGCAGCAGGCCATCGTCGCGAGGGGCGCCTTCCTACGCCTCGAGGTCGACGGCCAGGCCCGCCTCGGCCACCTGGAGCCGGTGCCGCTCTCGGAGGGGGAGAGCGCGGAGCTGCACGTCGTCGCCGAGGTGCCCCCCTGGCTCGTCCTCGATCAGGTGGAGCTCTACCAGAGCGGCCTCCTCGTCGAGACGCGCCCCGCGGTGGCCCCGGAGGAGGGGGGCACGGTCTGGGTGGACGAGACCTTCGAGCTCGCCCCCTCCGAGGATGCGTTCTACGTCGTGGTCGTCCGTGGCCCCCCCATGGGACAGCCCACGTTCTCGGGCTTCACGTACGCCCTGTCGAACCCGATCTACGTCGACGTGGATGCCGATGGATTCGTAGCGCCCGGGCGGATTCCGGTGCCCTGATAGGCGCGATCGCCGCTGTCGAGGCGTGTCCCCACGGGGCCCCCAATCCAATCTGGACCTGGCAGGTCCTATATGTCAGGCTGCGCTCCGTCCTGGACGGACTCGGAGAGTACCGAGGAGGGCAGCGTGATGTTTGGGCACGGCCACGGCGCCACCTTCGAGGAGGTGAGCTTCCTGCGTGAGTGCAAGGCCATCGTCGTCCCCGATGGCTACGAGACGATCATCCCCGAGGGCATGATGGGCTTCGTCACCCAGGTCCTCGGCGGCCACTACACCCTGCAGATGGCGACCGGCATCCTGGTCCGCGTCGACGGCCAGGACGCGGACGCCATCGGCAAGGAGCCGCCGGAGCCGCCGATCCTGAAGACTGGCGCCGACGGGCGGGTGGTGGTGGACGAGGACGCCGTCTGGGAGCAGCTCAAGCTATGCTTCGACCCGGAGATCCCCGTGAACATCGTGGACCTCGGCCTGGTCTACGAGTGCGATGTCCAGACCCTGCCGCCCGCTCCCGAGGCGGAGCCCCACTACAAGGTGGATGTGGTGATGACCCTGACGGCGCCGGGCTGTGGCATGGGCCAGGTGCTCCGGGATGACGTGGAGTACCGGGTGCGCAGCATCCCGGGCGTCACGGAGACCCACGTCGAGCTGGTCTTCGATCCCCCGTGGGGTCCCGACCGCATGTCCGAGGTCGCGCGCCTGGAGCTGGGCTTCGGCTGATCCCGGGGGCACGCCTCGATGGCCGATCTCCCTGCCCGTGCCTGGATTTTGTCGCCGCGTTCGGCCATTGTAGGGAGCATGAGGCCGCACCTGATGCCCGCGCTCCTCGCCCTGATGCTCCTGGCTCCCGCCGCGCTCGCTCGGCCGGCGATCCCCGTCGAGCAGGAGGATGCGGCGTCCCAGCCGGCCCCAGCCACCGAGGCGCCGAAGGAGGCGGTCCGTTGGACCGCCGCGCCCGCCCGCCCTATGAGCGCCGCGCAGATCGCCCGCGCCGTCCACATGATGCGGACCCAGCGCCCGGCTACACCGGTGGCCGGCGCCCCCGCACCCGCCGATGGGAGGCTCGCGACCCCCTCCCCCCGCCAGGAGGGCAAGACCGCCATCGAGAAGCTGAGCGAGGAGGGCGAGGAGGGCCAGCGCATGCGTCGGCCGCGTCGCGCCTCGATCTACGCGAGCATCAAGCCCGAGGTGGACAAGGTCCGCCGCGCGGTCCAAGCGAAGGTGGAGAGCCGCACCGAGCTGTTGCGCAATATGTCCCTCTTCGTGAGCCGCAAGATCCGCGGCGAGCGCGGCTACTACCTCAGCTTCTCCGAGTTGGAGAACAAGAAGCGGGACATGGGCGCCGCCCTCGAGTTCAAGAAGGGCGACGGTATGGCCGTCGGCATGCCCTCGGTCGGCGCGCTGGTCAAGAAGGACGGGGTCATCGTGAACACCCCGGTGGTCGGGGGGCGCTTCTAGGACCTACTCCGGCGGGGTCCCGCTCCACGGCACCACCTCGCTCCGCCCGCCGCCGAGCCGGCGGACGATCACACCGGCGCCGAGGTGGGCGGCCAGACCCTCGACGTGGCTGATGAGGCCCACCTGGCGTCCCGAGGCCTGGAGGGCGTCGAGGGTCGCCAGGGCGATGTCGAGGCTCTCGCGATCGAGGGTGCCGAAGCCCTCGTCGATGAAGAGCGACTCGATGGGGGTGTCCACGCTGGTCATGGACGCCAGCCCCAGGGCCAGGGCGAGGGAGACGAGGAAGGTCTCGCCGCCGGAGAGCGTCGTCGTGGGCCGGATCTCGTCGCCCATGTCCCGGTCGAGCACCTGCAAGAAGAGGTCGTGCCCCGGCACCGGCTGGAGCGCATAACGAGGGGCCAGCTCGTCCAGGTGGACATTGGCATGATGGATGAGGGAGCGCAGCGTGAGGCCCTGGGCGAAGGCCCGCAGCTTCTTGCCATCGGAGCTGCCGATGAGGTCGCTCAGCTTGCACCACAGCCGGGAGGTGGCGAGGCGCTCCTGCTGGGCCTCCTCGAGCCGGGCGCGCGCCTCGAGCCGCCTATCGTCCCCCTCGAGGGCCTCCTTCACTCCGCCGTGGGCGGAGAGGCACTCCTTGAGCGCCTCGATAGAGGACTCGAGGTCCTCACGGAGCGCCGACACTTCCCGCTCAGGGGAGGGAGACGCCAGGTGCTCCGCCAGATGCTCCCCCGCACCCTTGTGGACCGCGACAGCCCCGTCGAGGGCGGCCTGCAGGGCCTTGAGGGCTTCGGCCTCCCGGTCGAGGGCGCGCGGTTCCGCGACGAGGCGGGCCCGGAGCTCCTCCTCGGTCCAGGCTTGCTCGGCGAGCGCGGTCTCGAGGGCGGCCGCGGCGTCCTCCGCGTCCTGCCTCCGATCCCGCAGGCTGCCCTCGAGGCTGGAGACACTCGCAGTGAGCCTGGCGCGCTCCTCGCTCGCTCGGGCGAGGAGCTCGTGGGCGGCGGGCAGATCCCGGGCCGGCGGGACCTCGGGCACGGGTCCATCCCAGGCGGCAGCGAGCTCTCGGGCTTGCGCCCGCGCGGGCTCTACGGCGTCGCCGGCAGCCCGCCGGCGCTCCACGACCATCACCAGCTCCTGGATGTCGCTGCCCGCGGGAGGGCCGGTCCCCGACACGTCCCCCGGGAGGGGCTCGATGCCCAGCTCTCCGAGGTCCCTCTGGGCCTCCTCGACCCGCTCTCGGTGGCGATCGGCTCGGCGCTCGGCCTCCTTGCGCTTCGTCTGAAGGGCGTCGCGCCCCTTCCGGGCCTCCTCGACGGCGGCGTGAGCGCTCTGCCACGTCGCCTGCGCGACCTTCGCGTTGTCGAGGAGCATCCGGGCCTCCTCGCGACGCGCCTCGGCCGCCTGCCGCTCCTGATCGAGCGCCTCCACGGTGGACTCGGGGGAGAGCCCGCCTCGCTCCAGCAGGGCAAGCAGCTCCTCGATCTGCCCGAGCGCGGCGTCGCGCTCCGCCTTCGCTCTCGACACCCTCGCGACCCGGTCCTGGAGCGCCTCCCGGGCTGTGGTGATGCCCTCTCGGCATTGCGCCAGGGCGGTCTGGACGGGATCGCTGTGGGCCCAGGGGTGCTCCTCGGAGCCACAGAGGGGGCAGGCCTGCCCCTCGACCAGGTCGTGGCGCCGATCGCTCAGGCTGGCGGCAGCCTCGAGATGGGAGAGCAACCCTTCGAGGCGCTCGACCTCCTCGGCGTGCCGGTCCCGGTCGGGCTCGAGCGTGGTGAGCGTGGACCTCCGAGCTTCGGCTCGACCTCGCTGGTCGGCGAGCTGGCCCAGGGCCTCCGCCCCACTCCGGAGACGCTCCACCTCGGTGGCGAGCGAAGCGAGGTCGAGGTCCTGGGCACGAGCCTGCGCGTCGTCCCGCTCACCCTTCCGCTCCTCCAGGGTGGCCGTGGCTCGCTCGAGCCCATCCTCGGCAGCCTCGATCGCCGGCTCCGCCTCCTCGAGACCCCTGCGAAGGGCCTCCTGGTGGACGAGG
>CAZEHU010000191.1:0-6172 GCA_964511605.1 uncultured Myxococcales bacterium | reverse complement strand
CGTCGGCCGTGGCCTCTGCTCGATCCCACCGCAGCTCGTAGCGGGTCCCCAGCGAGAAGCGCTCGCTGGGCCGAAGCTCGAGCCCGGCGGCCACCACATCCCGGCTGGAGGACTCCTCGAGGCCCCCGAAGGTCTGGGAGCGCTCGTAGGTCCCAGCGAGGTCCACGCCCTTGGCCACCTCCACAGTCCGCGTGACCCCGACGACGCTGCGGTTGGCGCGTCCGTCGATGCCGCCGTCGACGCGATACTCGCTCCACGCGGTGCCTCCCCCCTCCAGGGTCGACGCGACACCGGCCACCGTCGCAGAGGTGGCCCGGCCCGTGTGCACGTCGGGCTCCACGCGCTCCCGGATCCAGGCGTGGGTGGCGTCGTCGAGGGCGGCGCGGGCGCCGAAGCGGACCGCGTGATCTCCATCCCATCGCAAGGCGTCGGAGAGCTCGAAGGCCAGGTCCGGCGAGACGTTCCAGGTCACCCCTGCGCGGGTCGTCAAGCGCGGGGCGATGCCCTCGCCCAGGTGACGATCGTCCCCGCCGGCGAGCACGCCCTGGGAGCCCCAGAGCTCCAGCCCCGGACGCAGGCGGTAGCTGGCCCCGAGGGCTCCGCCCCCGCCGTCGTGGACCTCACCGAGGGCATCGTCGCGCTGCTGCCCGAAGGCGGCCTCGGCCTTGAGGGCGACGCGGCCCAGCGCACGATCGTAGCGGAGCCCGTACCGGGTGCGCTGCCAGGCACGCGCTCCGGCGGCGAGGGCCGGGTGGGCGAGGAGGACCGTCGTCCGATCGGCACGGAGCCGAAGGGCGTCCTTGTCCGTCGGCCGGTACACCGCCTCCGCGCCGGCCCGCTCCACGCCCCGATCCTGCCCGATGCGTGCAGCCTCGAAGCCCTGATCATTCAGGTGCCACCAGCTCCTGAGGGTGACATCCACCGCATCGTCGGTCATCGAAGCGAGGTCGCTGGTGAGGTCCACCTGGAAGGCGGCCCCCTCCCCGGTCGGGAGGCCCGGGCGGGCGGAGCCATAGCGGATGCCGCCGTCCGTGGACAGGCGGGTGGAGCCCTCCACCCCCTCGGAGGTGGCGACCTCGGCCTTCAAGTGGGTCCCATCGACCGGCTCGACGGCGACGTGGCCGCCGACCAAGGTGTAGTCCCCGCCGGTCGCGTCGCGCAGCTCATGGATGGCGCCCAGCCCGACGGAGGCTCGGTCCGTGACCTCCTGGGTGATGTGGAGGGCTCCGGCGTAGGAGCCGTCGTCCCGGCGATCGTGGGCCTCGTAGGCCACATCGAGCCACACCTCGTGGCCGGCCAGGGCCTGGCGTCCGCTGAAGGGCTGGAAGGACTCCAGCTCCCAGCCCCCGCGGGCGGTGGCGGACAGGGGGGACTTCAGGATGATGCGGCCATCGCGGTAGTCGACGCGGTAGTCCCTGTCCCGCACCAGGCGCGTACGCCGGAGCACGAGGCGGCTGTCCCGCTCCCGGACGACGACGTCGATACGCTCGGAGCCCGCGAGCAGATCCAGGCTGGAGAGGTAGTAGAGGCTGCCGCCGGTCGCTTTCAGCTCGTCGTGGCCGCGGCGAAGGCGGCGGGTATCCTCGGTCGCCGCGGCGACGATGGTGGTATCGAAGCCCTTGTCTGCGCCGAGCACCACCTCCGTGCGGGCCCCGTAGATCGCTCGATCCCACCGCACCAGCTCCAGGCCTGGCAGCTCCGCCACCAGGTTGCCCACCTCGAAGTGCGAGCGGTGGACCTCGAGGAGCACGTATAGGGGACCGCGGGCCGCGGCCGTCTCCTCGTCGACGGCGCCATCACCGAAGACGAGGTAGTCGCGGGTCGGGTCGACGTATTGGCTGCGGAAGGCGTTGAACCGGGTCCGCTTGGCCGTATCGAGGTGGGCCGTCAGGAAGAGATCCTGGCCGAGCAGGGCGCCCTGCACGCGCCCCCGGGCAAACAACGCCCCTCGGCCGTGCAGGAAGAGGGGCCCGGCCTCGAGGGTGGTGGTATCCGTGCGACCATCGATGTGGGCGCCGAGCTGGCCCGCGGCGGTATCGGCGAGGGCGAGGAGGAGGAAGGCTCCCTCGGAGATCGTGTAGGACCGGCGCACCCGAGCGCGATGGCCCGCGCCGTCGTAGGCGACCACCTCCAGCGCGCCGCCGAGCGAGGGCAAGACGGAGAGGGCGCCGAAGCGTCCATCCGGGGCGACGTCCGCGGGCTTGCCGTTGATCTCGATGCGGTTGTCCGGGTGGGTATGGCCGCTGACCCAGAGCTCGCGAGCTCCCAGCTCCGCTCCCTCTGGGGGAAGCCGCACCTCGAGCTCGCCCGCCGTCACAGGCGCATCATCCTTGGAGGGGGTCACGAGGAGATCCCCTGCGGCGCGCCGGAAGGCGGCGCCACCGAAGCTCCTCCAGGGCTCCTCTCGGAGCGGCGGTCCCCCCTCGGCGGGCGGTAGCGAGCCGAGGTCCACGACGGTCTGCCAGCGCATGCCACGGCGGCTCCTCGCCGACACGGAGAGCTGCCCGGAGTCCGGGCGCTCCACCGCCGCCAGGAAGCCACCGCGGAGTTGGGGCTCCTCGATGGGGACGACGAGCCCGGCGACCTGGACCTCGGGGCGCGCTCCCTCATCGGGGAGATCGGCGAACTGGCTCGAGTCGACCGGCGGCAGCACCGACAGCTCGACCCGCCGATTGAAGGCCCGGTTGCGGTCGGAGATGTTGGGCCTCAGGGGTCGCGTGCTGCCCATACCGACCGGGAAGATGCGATCCTGGGGCAGGTCCAGCAGGGTGCCGGCGGCCTGTGCCGCGAGGACCGCGCCCTTCCGGGTCCGAGGGATCGCGATGTCGTCCACGACGCTATCGTCCGTATGCACTTCGATGAGCAGCCCTGCGCCCGGGTGCTCCTCGAGGATACGCCCCACGGACTCCAGGCGGCGGCGCAGCTTGCGGGTGGGCTGCATCGCTTCGTCGAAGAGCTTGCCGCGCAGGGTGGTCTCGAGGAGGGTGCCTCTTGGGGCCCCGAAGGCGACCCCGAAGGTCACCGGAGCGCTGGTCACGACGGAGCCTCCAGCCGCGTAGCGCAGCTTGGCGCGGTACAGCCCCCCCTGCTGGAGGACGTTGAGGCGCTCGTCGGGGCCGGTGCCATCCCAGCGGATCTCCTTCGGCGGCCGGCCCTGGCCGAATCGCTCGTGGATCGTGCGCGCCCCCTCCGGGGTGATCTCCTCGATGATCAGGCTCCAGGTGCCCTCTGTGGCCGCGATGTCGGCGGGAGCGCGGATGCGGGCCCGGAAGCGGATCGGATCCGGGTAGGGCCCCGGCCGCCACGCGAGGTTCAGGCCCACCACACCCGGCGGGTGGATCAGGTCCAGCTTGGTGCGGAGGGGTGCGAGGGGGCGTCCGTCCACGTGGATCTCGAGGGGCGCCAGGCTGCCCTGCACCACCACCACGCGGTCGGGATCGCCCGCGGAGTCCACCACCTCCCCGAGCGCTCCAGCGCTGGCGCGCGGCGGCAGCTCGACCCGATCCGGTCGGGTCCGCTCGAGGGGGCAGGTCACCCCGAAGTCGCGGCGGAGGACCAGGGCCCCCGAGGTGCTCAGCACCGCGCGCTGCTCCGTGGTCGGCTCCGAGCCCGGAGGCAGCGTGGAGGGATCGAGGGCGACCATGTGCCGCCCGGGGGCCAGGTTGCGGAGGTGCCAGCGTCCCTCGGAGTCCGTGCGGACCTGCCACCCATTGTCCCCGAGCAGGAGCACACCGCCGAGGCCCTCCTCCCCCTCGTCGCGGATCCCATCGAGGTCCGCATCGCACCAGACGACACCGAAGACCGCCCCTCGCTCGACGAGGGGTTCCGCGGCGACGCCCTGGGCCTGCGCTGGAGGCGGGCTGCCCAGGAGGGCAGCCACAGCGGAGACCGCAGCGAGGACGCCGGTCAGGGACCCCTTCGAGGGGCGCGAGGTGGGAGATCGGAGCCGTGCCATGGCGAAGCGGCGCCAGCCTAGTCCGGGCCGATCGGGTCGTCCAACTATGCCTTGGTGAGTCGGGCGGCGGCGCGCCCCACCACCGGCGCCCAGATCAGGCCTGCCACGAGCCCCCTCGAGGGCCTACTGCGGGCTGTAGACGGTCAGGTCGCTGACGAGGTTGAGCGGGGTGACGCCCCCGGCGTCGCCGCCGGCCGCGCCGCCGATGAGGAGCGCGAGGCCGCGCTCGAGGAAGACCGCGCGGTGTCCGACCCGGCCAGCGGGCATCGCGGGGATGTTGGGACAGCCCTCCTCACACGCGAACGCGACGGTGATGTAGGGATTGAGCACCTTCACCCCCGCCTCGTTGAGCTCCTCCTTGTAGTACTGATGGATGATCTCGATGGAGGACAGGGAGCCGGTGGCATCCGAGCCCCCCGCGACCAGCACGGCGCCATCGTTCATCATGGTGGCGGTGTGGCCGCCCCGGCTCGACTTCAGGTTGAAGCCGGAGACGTTGTCCTTGTAGGCCGGCTCGGTGGAGGCCGCCTCGAAGACGTCGATGGCGTTCGAGGCCTTGAGGCGATCGATGCTGGTATAGCCGCCGACCACGTAGATCTTGCCCTGATCCTTGACGAAGGAGGCGGTGAGCTGGGTGCGCGGTCCCTTGGGCATGCAGCCGGGCTGCTCGAGCATGGCGTCGGTCAGGATGTCGTAGATGAGGAAGCTGCCGAGCACGCGCTGGCCTTGCTCGGTGCACTTATCCGGCGCGCCTTCACCGCCCAAGCCCTCGGAGGTCTCCCCGCCCGTGATGATGACCGCCGGCCGGCCCTGGGAGCCGAGCGGTTGGGAGGGGTCGGTGGCCTCGAAGTAGGTGGCCGCGTGGAAGCGCCGGTGGACGCCATCCGGGAGGGGCTTGTCGCCGGTGGAGCCGGTGATGGGGTTCCACACCTCGTAGGTGGCCTCACCGTCCTCGTCGCCGCCGACGAAGAGCACGACGAAGTTCTCCTCGTCGACGAGGGTGGCGGAGTGGCCCGCCCGAGCCTTGGCCAGGTTGGCCTGGAGCACGTCCACCTTCTCCGCCGGGTTGGAGGCGGTGATCGGCGAATAGACCTCGACGCTGTGGAGCGCGATGGCCTTGTCCTCCCCCGTGTCCGAGTCCTTCACGGTACCCCAGCCGCCCGCGAAGAAGACCTGGCCGGTGTGGATGGCGGTGGCGCTATGCCAGACGCGATCGAAGAAGAGCTGCTTGGCGCCGTCGGCGCCCGGGACGATGGGCCGGTGGGTGTGGGTGGCCTCGTCGAGGACCTCCAGGGTCCTGAGGCGGGTATCGAAGCCCTCCGGCGTCCACCACGCGGTCCCGCCATCGGCGCCAGGGCCGACCCCGGAGACCGCGCCGCCGCCCGCGATGACCACCTCGTCGAGGTCGGTCCGGGTCGCGGTATGGCCGACACGCCCCTCGAACAGGAACTGGGACTGGCGCGTCACCGCGTCCGCGAGGGGCGCGAAGGCGTTGACCCGCACCAGGTAGGCGCTGAGGGTGAAGGGGGCCAAGAGGCCCTCGGCGATGATGGTCGACAGCGTGCGGCCGCGGCTCACAAGGTACTGCGTGCCCGTGGCTTGATCGACGCCCCAGCCTTCGATGGTGAGCTGGCGCTCGTGACCGGACGTGGGGGAGAAGGGGATCGAAGGCAGGGTCAGGCTGCCGGTGCCCTTGTAGAGGGTCTCGGAGGTATGCTCGATCGGGTTGAGGTCGTCTCCGTCGACGTAGGCCCACATCTTCACGACGTTGGCGAAGGGATCGGCGCCGCTCGCCGCCGTATAGACGCTCACGGACATGCCGACGGACTCGGGGGGGACCTCCTCGTCGCAGGCCGGGGCGCACACCAGCGCCGCCGCCCCGAAGAGGGCCAGGAGGCGCGTCGTGGACGCGCGCATCTCACGCAGGAAGGTCATCTAGGCCCTCTCTCCTCGTCCTACCACGCCACCTGGGCGCTGAATCCGGTGGGCTCGGTCGCGGTATCGCGGGACAAGGCGTATGCGGCCCCGCCCCCGGCTGCCCCGACCCCGACGGCGACGAGGGTCCACACCCACCACTTCTTGTACCAGGCCTTCCTCTCGTCTCCAGAGGAGCCGTAGACCGAGCCGCCGCCGTAGGGATCGGCGTAGGGGTGGCTCGCACCCGAGGAGGCCTCGTACTCGTACGCGCCGTACCCGCGACCTGTGCCATCGTCGACC
>CAZEHU010000190.1:0-6174 GCA_964511605.1 uncultured Myxococcales bacterium | reverse complement strand
TCGAGGGTCCGGTGGAGCGGGAGAGCCTGGCGGTTCGAACCCTCGACGGAGGCTGGACCGAGGCCTTCGCTTCGATCCGCGAGCGGCTGCGGCTGCCTCGCTGAGCGGCCGCGGGCCGCTCGCAGGCCCTATCAGCTCGCGGACCAGACCGCCGCGCCCGCTCCCGGATGCTGGACCGCGTCGGGCGACCAGTCGCTCGCGTCCACATCGGAGAAGGCGTTATCGTGGGACTCCATCTCCGCGAGCGCAGCCTCGTCGAGCGGCGCGCCCTCGAGCATCTGCGCGAGGCGGAGGAAGCGAGCGAGGTGGGTGCGCGTGCGCTTGATCGCATAAGGCACCACGGTGCGGTTGGTGAGGATGAACGCCCAATCGCTGGCCTGGGCCAGCAGGAGCTCCCGCGCGCACTGGGACAGCAGCCTCGCCTCGAGCTCGGTCGCGGAGGGCCCGGCGAAGCGCCCGCTGAGCTCCGCCATGCGCTCCTCGGCCCGGTGCAGGTGCTTGTAGATCCAGGCGTTGGTCTCGTTGAGCCAGACCTCGTAGAAGCCCTTGTCGCCCCACGAGGAGCCGGCCGGGCGGATCACCTGGAGCGGCGGCTGCTCCGAGAGCACGCTGCGCGGGTGGCGGAAGCGCACCACATCGCCGGAGGGATCCTGGGCGGCGGCGTGGCGGAAGAGGGCCTCGAGGAAGGCCGGCCCCTCGAACCACCAGTGGCCGAAGAGCTCGGCGTCGAAGGGGGCGGTGAGGTGAGGCTCGACGCCCAGCTCGCCCTTCAGGCGGGCGCACTGGGCCTGCCGGGCGGCGAGGAAGTGGGCGGCATGATCGCGGGCGGCGCCGAGGGCCGCCGAGGGGGACCACGGCTCCTTCTCGTCGAGGCTGACCCGGCCGGTGACCCGGTGCAGCTTCAGGCCGAGGCCGCGGCGCGGGGCGCCCGCCTCGAGGAGGGGCGCCACCACGTCGTCGTCGCCATCCCACCCGAGGTCGCGGTAGAACTCCCGATAGCGCGAGTCGCCGGGATACCCCTCCTCGGAAGACCAGACCTGCTTGGAGCACTCTGGATCCCGCGCGAAGACGACGACGCCCTCCTCGGTGACCGCCGGGCGGACGTGACCGAAGCGGGGGCGCGGGCGGGCCCAGGCGAGGGCGTGGGTCTCCGCGAAGAAGAAGCGCAGGCCTGCCTCCTGGCAGAGGGCCTCGAGGCCCGTCGCGTAGGCGCACTCCGGCAGCCAGATGCCGTCGGGAGCGCGGCCGAGCAGGCGCTGGTGGGTGCGCACGCTGGTGGCGATCTGGCCCCGGCGGGCCTCGTCGGTGGCCATCAGCGGCAGGTAGCCGTGGGTCCCGGCGACCGTGACCAGGCAGAGGCGGCCGGCCCGCTCGTGCTCGGCGAGGCGATCGAGGATCGGGCGCTCGTTCCAGAGGTGGCGGATCGCCTCGAGCTCGCGCACATACCAGTGGATCGCTTCGTCGAAGCGGCCCCCGTCGAGGCGGGAGGCGGCGCGCTGCGCGACCTCGACGAGGCCGTCGAGGCGGGCCGAGTAGCGCCCTCGGAGGAGGGGATCGGCGAGCATCTCCGCGAGGGGCGGCGACAGGCTCATGGTGAGCTCGAAGGGCACACCATCGGCCGCGAGGCGATCCATCATGCGGAGGAGCGGGAGGTAGGTCTCGGTGATGGCCTCGTACAGCCAGTCCTCCTCGAGGAAGGTGGGGTGCTCGGGGTGGCGCACGTAGGGCAGGTGGGCGTGCAGGACCAGGGAGAGGGTGCCGGCGGTGCTCATCGCAGGGGCCCTCCGGGCAGGCCGAGCGCGATGGACGACCGACCCTCGAGCGCCTGGCTCCCGAGGGCGGGGAGGGAGCCTCCCTTCGGCGCAGTGGCCGGGAGGGCGGTGCCGCCCTCGCTCAGCGTCACCCAGCGCTCGTCGGGTGGAGCGGCGAGCTCCGCCGGGCCGTCCGGCGGGGTCTCGAACGGAACCAGCGCGACGCGACGGCTGGCGCCCGTAGCGTCCACGGCCTCCAGCTCCACCTCCCCCCGGCCGGCGGCGGGGACGGTGAGCCAGGCGTCTTCGGCCACGGGGTTCACCTCGCAGGCGTCGAGCAGCTCACCCTCCAGGCTGCGGGCGGTCACTCGCCAGCAGCGGAGGCCGCGGCCATCCTGCTCCCAGGTGGCGCGTACCAGGGTGGGGTGGGCCACCAGGACGCGGGTGCGGGGGCCGTCGTAGCGCTCGGGCAGGTCGGGCCCATAGTCCACGAAGGGCAGGAAGGTCGGCGCGGGCCGCGACTCGCGGGGCTCGGGCGGACGGGGAGAGGGAGAGGTCGGCAGGAGCATGGGGCCTCGCTTTCTGTCGTGCTCTCTGGGTGGGGTGGGGGCGCCCGGGGTGTCGGGCGCCTCGCTCAGTCGAGGTACGCGGAGGCCTGGCAGGTGTCGACGATGGTCAGGGTCTTCCCGTTCCACTTCGTGCCGCCGGCGTCGGTGCCGCACTGGTCGTAGTCGCTGCTGAGCTTCTTGCAGTCCTCCACGGAGGTGCAGACCGCCTGGCAGATGGTCTCCTCGGGCTGCGGGTAGTCCGTCAGGGCCCCGGGATCGAGGAGCAGGCACTTGTACTCGTTGTCGGGACCGCAGCCGCCCTCGCACGCGCGGGTACAGAAGCGGAAGCCCTCCATGTAGGCTTGATCGTAGCAGTAGCCGGTGGCGCACTCGCAGTGCTTGCCACAGCCGGCGCCGATGTGCTTCGTGCCCTCGAGGAGGGCGGGGCAGTCGAACTCCGCGGGATCGGGCTCGGCGCCGAACTCCGGCTCGGGGACCGGCTGGGAGTCCGGCTCCGCGGAGGGGGAGGCGCCGGGCTCGGTGCCGCCTCCGGTCGGCTCCGTAGAGCCTTGGGGCTCCGGCTCGGACTCGGGCTCCTGCGCGGGTACGCAGGTCTGCTTCCCATCGATGGTGGTGACGGTGCCGTCACAGACGATGGTCTCTCCATCCCCGCAAGCGGGGTTCAGGAGGAGCGCCCCCGCGAGGAGAGCGCCGAGCCGGAGCGGGGACATCACAGAAGGTCTCGCACGGTCTCGCGCTCGCTCACCAGCTCGTCGATGGTGGCCTGGAGGCGGTCCTTGACGCTCGCCGTGAGCTCGAGGTCGTCCACGATCTCGTAGGTCCAGGGCGCCGTGATGCGCACGGGGAACGAGAAGATCAGTCCCTCGGGCACGCCGTACTGCCCGCCGGAGGGGACCGCCATCGACGCATAGGGCTGGTCGCCGGTGCCGACGAACCAGTCGTGCACGTGGTCGACGGCGGCGTTGGCGGCCGAGGCGGCCGAGGACTTGCCGCGGGCAGCGATGATCGCCTTGCCGCGGGTGCGGACCGTCTGGTCGAACTCGCCCTCGATCCACTCCTGGCTGACGCAGACGTCGAGGGCGCGGGCGTCGAGGGTGGCGCGGCTGACGTCCGGGACCATCGTCGGGGAGTGGTTGCCCCAGATCACGACGCCTCGGACACGGTCAGCGGGGACCGCACCCTTGGTGGCGAGCTGGCCGACGGCGCGGTTGTGGTCGAGGCGGGTCATCGCGGTGTAGTTCGCGAGGGGTACGCGCTTGGCCTGGGCGGCGGCGATGAGGCAATTCGTATTGCAGGGATTGCCCACGACGACGATCTTCGCGTCGGCGGCGGCTACCTCGTCGATCGCATGCCCCTGGCCGACGAAGATCGGGCCGTTGGCCGCGATGAGGTCGGAGCGGAGCATGCCCGGTCCGCGCGGCTTGGAGCCGACGAGCATCACGATGTCGGCGTCCTCGAACGCGACGCGCGGGTCGTCCGAGCACTCGATGCCGTGCAGGAGGGGGAACGCGCAGTCGCTCAGCTCCATCGCCACGCCCTTCAGGGCGTCGAGCGCCACAGGGAGCTCGAGGAGCTGGAGGATGATGGGCTGGCTCGAGCCGAGCATCTCGCCGGAGGCGATACGGAAGAGAAGGGAATAGCCGATCTGGCCGGCGGCGCCGGTGACGGCGACACGAAGGGGGCGGGGGGCGAACATCGGGACTCCTCCAGGGCTTGTGGTGGGGGCTGCGAGGGTTCGTTGGGGCTGATAGCAGATGGCCCGGGTCGAGCCAATGGCCAGGCGCCCTCGATCACGGTGACGGTCCTGTGACAGAGCCGGATTCCGCTGCTCGGGTGCGGCCTTGCGGGCCCCGCGGTGCCCGCTTAGGGTGCCGCCCCCCGAACGATAACCGTCGTGGTGCCCGCTTCCGACGGCACCCGACCTGCGCCCCAGGAGCACCCGTGGCCTCCTATACGCCCAAGCACGAGCCCGATCACGAGCTCGAGGGGTATCCCAAGGGGATCCCCTACATCATCGGCAACGAGGGCTGCGAGCGCTTCAGCTACTACGGCATGAAGGCGATCCTGGCCCTCTACATGGTCGGCCTCTACATCAACCTCCGGGGGATGGACGCCGACGCGGCGGACAAAGAGGCCACCGCTGCTATGCATACCTTCGGCGCGGCGGTCTACGCCCTGCCGATGATCGGCGCGCTCATCTCCGATCGACTGCTGGGCAAGTACGTCACGATCCTGACCCTCTCGGTCGTCTACTGCCTCGGGCACCTGGCCCTGGCCCTCTTCGAGACCTCCGCCTGGCAGGAGGCGATGTTCGGGCAGGTCTTCCTCGACCCGATCCAGGGCCTCTACGTGGGCCTGGGCCTCATCGCGCTCGGCTCCGGCGGCATCAAGCCCTGCGTCTCCGCGCACGTGGGCGACCAGTTCGGGCGGTCGAACTGGCACCTCCTTCAGAAGGTCTACAACGCCTTCTACTTCATCATCAATTTTGGCTCCGCGTTCGCGACGATCTTCATCCCGGTCATTCGTGGCGACCTGATCGTCGACGACCTGACGGGGCACTACAGCTATACGAACTCGGTGGGCTGGGCGTTCGGCGTGCCGGGCATCCTGATGGGCCTGGCGACCATCGCCTTCTGGATGGGCCGGAAGGTCTTCATCCACGTGCCGCCGACCCATCCGGGCGTGCGCGGGCTGCTCGATGTGGCGAGCGGCACGCTGCTCTTCATGGTGGTCGGCCACCCGATGTTCTTCCACGGGGACGCCGGGCTCGGCGAGACCCTGGCGATCTGCGCGGCCTACTTCGTGGGCTTCGTGGTGCTCTTTGCGATTCGCCAGAGGATCGAGGAGGACGACGGCTTCTTGGCGATGACCTTCTACGGCGCGAGGACGAAGCTCCTCGGTGGGGATCCCGGCGCAGGCGAGGCCCCGGCAGAGGGACGCCGCGATCTGAGAGATCACTGGCTCTACGGTCCGGCCGCGCGGAAGTGGTCGAG
The DNA here is from genome assembly GCA_964511605.1 of uncultured Myxococcales bacterium. Lineage (GTDB taxonomy): Bacteria > Myxococcota_A > UBA9042 > PHBI01 > JACKFB01 > CAZEHU01. Next base: position 861 of record CAZEHU010000190.1, on the reverse strand, counting down.
CGAGCTGGCCGAGGGCCCGGTCGCGGTCTGGAAGATCATCAGCGTCTTCCTGATGGTGGCGGTCTTCTGGGCCCTCTTCGATCAGCACGGCTCCACCTGGATCATCCAGGCGCGGGACATGGACCGCCTCATCGAGTTCGACCTCATGGGCTGGCTGGGTGTGGGCTCTGGCCTCGGGCTCATCGTGGGCCTCGCGTTCATGCTGACCCTCGGCAAGACGCCGGCCAAGCGCCTGTTGATGATGCTCGTGGGGCTCGTGGTGGGCCTGGGCATCGGCTTCCTGCTCCACACCCTGGGTCCGACCTACGAGCCGCAAGCCTCCCAGGTACCGGCCGTGAACCCCTTCCTGGTGATGATCCTCATCCCCTTGACCACCTTCGGACTGTACCCGCTGATGGAGAAGGTCGGCGTCGATCCCCACCCGCTCCGGCGCATGGCCATGGGCATGTTCATGGCAGCGCTGAGCTTCGTGGCGGTGGCGATGATCCAGTCGGCGATGGACAGCGCGGCGGAGACCGGGGGCAAGGTGCACGTGGGCTGGCAGCTCGTGCCGTACGTCATCATCACCCTGGCGGAGGTGATGGTGTCCATCACCGGCCTCGAGTTCGCCTACAGCCAGGCGCCCAAGCGCATGAAGAGCGTCATCATGGGCTTCTGGCTCTTCTGCATCTCGCTCGGCAACGTGCTGGTGGTCTTCCTCGCCGGCTTCGAGGACCTGCCGAAGGTGGACTTCTTCTGGACCTTCGCGGGCCTGATGGCGGCGGCGGCGACCCTCTTTGGGCTGCGCGGGAAGCTCTACCAGTACCAAGACTACACCCAGTGAGCGCCTCGCTCCCCGGCGGCCTCGAGGGCCGCCAGGGT
>CAZEHU010000189.1:0-6174 GCA_964511605.1 uncultured Myxococcales bacterium | reverse complement strand
CCCCGCCCCTTCGAGCCACGGCCCGCATCGCGCTGGCCTCCCTGGTGGAGGCCTCTCAGGCCCGCCTGCTCCTCGAGGCGGCGGCCAAGGTGGATCCGGAGGGGGCCTACGACCTCGGAGTGCTCCACCACCTCGAGGGGCGCGTCGACGAGGCGCGGGTCGCCTTCGAGGATGCGGCTCGGCGCAACCCCCGGGACTGGGCGGCCCGCCTCAACCTCGCCCTGCTGGCGGTGGCCGCGGACGACCTCGTCGTCGCCCGGCGGTGGCACGGGGCCGCCGAGGCCCTGGCGCCCGGGGAGCCAGGGGTGTTGGCGCTGCGTGCCCACCTGGATACCCGCTCGGAGGCTCTACCATGAGCCACGGTGCCCACTGGACCCGCGTCGTCGTGGCTGGACTGATCGCTGGTGGTGTCGCGGGCTTGGGCGCCGTGACGGCTGGCGGGGGCGGGCCGCTCGGCGGTGGCGATGCCCAACGCGCGGCCGGCGCTGGGGTCTCGAGGTCCTCTTCCACGCCCGAGGCCGCGCGCGCGACGCCGCCGAACCCGCCGGCCGCCCCGACCGAGCCCCCTACTTCGGCGCCGGCGGCATCGAAGCTACCGGCACCCACAGTGAGCGAGACCTCCCCACCGGCGGAGGCGCCGGCCGCTGCGAAGGAGCCGCCCCCGCTTCCGGCCCTCGAGGGACCGCGGAGAGGCGGACTGCCTCTCGAGGCGCGGTGGGCGCGGAGGCCGGCTGCACCGTAGACATCTTGCACCGTAGACATCTCGGTCATCCCCGGGGGGCCGGTGTCCCTTGCCGCTGCCACCGCGTACTGCCACACTCGGAGCCCCGGTCCAGCCGCCTCCCCCGCCGGTGCCACAGCGCATGCACAGGATCCTCATCGTCGACGACGAGGTGCACATCCGTGCCCTCCTCAAGCGCCTCCTGAAGCGTCAAGGATACGACTGCACGGTGGCCGCCAGCGCCGACGAGGCCTGGCAGATCCTCGACGGCTCCGGCTTCGATCTGGTCCTCAGCGACGTCAACATGCCCGGTACGAGCGGGCTCGAGCTGGCGCCGCGCATCGCCGAGCGCTTCCCGAATACCCCGGTGGTCATGGTGACCGGCATCGACGATCCGAAGGTCGCTCGCCGGGCGATGGAGGCGGGGGCGTACGGCTACATCATCAAGCCCTTCGAGCCGAACGAGATCATCATCGGTGTGATGAACGCCCTGAGGCGGCGGGGGCTCGAGATCGAGAACGCGCGGCATCGGGAGGCGCTCGAGGAGCTCGTCGCGGAGCGCACCGAGGAGCTACGGCGTACCTTCGGGGAGCTGGAGGTGGCCCACGGCGACCTCCTCCTCGCCCAGGAGGAGACGATCCGTCGCCTCTCGATCGCCTCGGAGTATCGGGACGAGGAGACCGGTGCCCACATCCAGCGCATGAGCCGCTACTGCGAGCTGCTGGCGCGGCGCATCGGCCTCGATGCGGAGTTCTGCAACCTCCTGCGCATCGCCAGCCCCTTGCACGATGTGGGCAAGATCGGCATCCCCGACGCGATCCTGCAGAAGCCCGGCAAGCACACCCCCGAGGAGTACGCCGTCATGCAGCGACACGCGGAGATGGGCTACCGCATCCTCGCCGAGTCCGGCTACGGTATGCTCGATCTGGCGGCCTCCCTCGCCTGGACACACCACGAGCGCTGGGACGGTACCGGCTACCCCCGCGGCCTCGCCGAGGAGGACATCCCCATCGAGGGGCGGATCACCGCGGTCGCCGACGTCTTCGACGCCCTGACCACCCAGCGCTGCTACAAGGAGGCGTACATGGTGGAGCACAGCCTCGAGCTGATGCGCGAGGGGCACGGCACCCACTTCGATCCTCAGCTCCTGGACACCTTCTTCGCGAGCATGGACGAGGTCATGGAGATCCGGGCTCGCTTCCCCGATCAGGGGTACGCTCCGCTCTTCTGAGGCCCGGGCTCCTAGGGGGCGGACTCCCGGCTACTGCTCCTCCTCCTCGTCCTCCGGCGGGGCGTCGGCGAGGGCGGGGAGCGTGAAGCGGAAGATCGCGCCGCCCGCCGGGCTGTTCTCGGCCCAGATGCGGCCAGCGTGGCGCTCGACGATGTTGCGGGCGATAGCGAGGCCGATGCCCAGACCCTTGGAGCGAGCAGAGCTCGAGCCGGCCTGATCGAACTTGTGGAAGATCGTGTCGAGGCTCTCCTCGGGCACGCCGGGGCCGGAGTCGCGGACCGTGATCTCCACCTCCCCGACCGACGAGACGTGCTCCTGCACGCTGGCCAGGAATTGGCTCGGCGGCACGGGAGGACCGAGGTCGTCCTGGATCCCGCCGCCGGAGGCACGCCCCATCTGGCAAGCCGTCAGCTCGATACGGGCCCCATCAGGGGAGAACTTGATGGCATTGGACAGGAGGTTGGTGACGACCTGGATGAGCTGGTCGCGGTTGCCGAGGACCTTGGGGAGCTGCCCCTCCACCTCCACGACCATCTCCAGCTCCCTGCCGGTGTGGAGGCCGCCGAGGTTGCGGACGACGGTCTCGAGGAGGTCGCTCACGTCGAGGGAGGCCACCGTCTGGCGGCTGCCGTGGTGCTCGAGGCGCGAGAGCTTGTGCAGGTCCACCACCATCCGGTTCAGGCGGCCGAGCTCTTCGGCGGCGATCGCGAGGCACTCCACGGTCTCGTCGGGGAGCTCGTCCTCGTCCATGCGCACCATCTGCAGGTACCCGTAGACCGAGGTGAGCGGGGTCTTGAGCTCGTGGACCACGAAGGCCATACCCTCCGCGCGGCTGCGCTCGCGCTCGAGGAGCTCGGCGTGGGCGAGGGAGGCCCCGACCACGGCGGCGAGGCTCTCGACGAGGGGCACGGCGTCGAGCAGGCGCTGATCGCACGGGGTCCGGCTGTCGAGGTAGATGACCCCGCGCACGACGCTCGCGGCCTCGATGGGGACCGCGATGACGGTCCGGAGGCCCAGGTGGGCTACGCTGCCCGCGGCGCGATAGCGTCGATCGGCCGTCGCGACCGGGACGATGACGGGCTTGCGCGTGCGATGGGCGTCGATGGTGATCGAGCGGCTGAAGTCGATCTCGGAGGGATCCGGCACGTCGCCGTGGGAGCGTCGCACCGACTTCGCGGCGGGGCGGCCGAGGGGGTCGAACGCGATCACCAAGCCACGATCCGCCCGCACGACCTCGAGGATCTTCCCCAGGGTATCGTCCAGGAAGCGCTGTAGGTCGTGGACCTGGCCGATCCGACGCGCGAACGCGGTCACCGCCTCGAGCTGCTCGACCGGAACGTCGGTCCGCGGTCCGCCCTTGCCCTTGCGGGTCTCGGAGACGCGTCCGAGCGCCACGGCGGTCTCCGCGAGGTCCCAGCCCGCGTCCATGGCCTCGAACTCGGAGAGCAGCGCCTCGAGCATGGTGCGTGCGCCGTTGTGATCCCCGCGGACCTCGAGGAGCTGGGCCTCTTCGCGGCGCAGGCGGCGGGCCTCGAGCGCGGCGCCGGTACCCTCGAGGGCCTGTCGGCCTCGCTCCAGGCTGATCGCCGCGCTGACCACGTCCAGGGATTGGCGCTGGGCCTGGGAGAGGAGGCGGTAGAGGTTGGCGACCTCGAGGCGAGCTCCCGCTGCCTGGGCGTCCAAGATGGCGTCCTGGATGGCCTCCGGGTCGAGGCCCTCGACGCCCCGGAGCGCGAGGAGCTCGAAGTGTCGCCGGCGGGTCTCGAGCACCTCGTCCGGCGCCTCGATCTCCTCCGCCAGCTCCAGGGTCTCGTCGAGGCGCCGGGCCGCCTCGACCCAATGTCCGCGCCGCACGAGGGTCTCGCCGAGGTTGCCGAGGGCCATGGCCTCGAGCCGCCGGGCACCGGTGGTGCGCGCCAGCTCGAGGCCCTCGGTGAGCACCTGCTCGGCGCGCTCGAGGCGCCCGCGCTCCCGGTAGAGGCAGCCGAGGTTGTTGAGCAGGGCGACCCGCTCCACCTGCTCGCCGGTCCGCTCCAGCACCCTCAGGAAGGCCTCGAAGCGCTCGGTGGCCTGGCGCCACTCGCCGCGGAAGTAGTGAACGATCGCCAGGTTGTTCTCACACTTGCCCGCCTCCCGCAGGAGGCCGAGCTGGCGGAAGGCGCCGAGGGCGTCTTCGTAGCAGGAGATCGCCTCCACGTAGCGGGCCAGGTGGCGCAGCGCGGTGCCCATCTGCATCTGGCTGGCCGCCACCCCGTGGGCATCCCCGAGGGCCTGGAAGCGGGTGAGGGCACGACGATTCTCCGCCAGGGCGTCTTCCCACTGGCCGCTCATCCAGTCGATGGTGCCGCGGAGCTTGAGGGCGCGCGCCACGGCGTCGGGCAGGCCGGAGCGATCGGCGAAGCGGAGGGCCTGCTCGGCGGCGTCCCTTGCCTCGTCCCAGCGGCTCTGCTGCATGCGGGCGAAAGCCACGTCGTGGGCGGCCTCGAAGCGCTCCGCCTGGTCGGCGCCCCGATCGTGGAGCACGGCCTCGAGGCGGCGGATCCCCTCTTCGTAGTCGCTACGCGCCACGGCGAGCTGGCCGAGGCGGCGGTCGAGGGTGGAGCGCTGGGCGCCGACGGCGTGGGTCAGCGCAAGCTCGTAGGAGGCCTGCGCCGCGTCCGGGTGGGAGGCCAGGCGCTCGAGGTCGCCCGCCACCATGTGCAGTCCGACTCGGGTATCGCGAGCCCGCGCGGGCACCGACGCGAGCGCGGCCGCCACGAGCTTTCGCCCGCCCTCGAGATCCCCGCTGGAGGCCAGCTCCTCCGCGACCTCGAGGGCCCGTGGCGCCCCCTCCTTCCAGCGGCCGGCGCCGAGGAGGTGCCAGGTGATCGACGCCCCCAGGCGGGCCTGGAGGGTCGTGTCCAGGGTGCTCTCCGCCTCCCGTGCCAGGAGGGCCTCCGCGAGTGCGGCGTGGACCCGCGTCTTCTCCTTCGAGGGCAGCTCCTCGGCGAGGCGACGGAGGAGGGTGCGCTGGGTGAAGCGGAAGGGCCAGAGGCCTGTGGGGTCCTGGGCGATCAGGCCAGAGCGTACGAGCTGAACGATGAGCTCGTCGCTGAGCGCCTCGAGCTCCAGGGCGGATGCGACGAGGTCGAGGTCGACGCCCGGGCCCATGAGCGCGGCGCGGCGGAGGAGGTCCCTCGCTTCCTCCGGGATCAGCTCGAGGCGGCGCCCCGCCAGGCGCTCGAGGGGGGAGGGGGCGCCCTCGCTGGAGTGCAGCCCCTCGGCGAGGTACCACTGGCCGCGGCGCCGCCGCAGGGTGCCCTTGGCGGCGAGCCATCGGATCGTCTCCACGACCGCCGCCGCGTTCCCACCGGTCTCGTCGAGGAGCCAGGCGACGAGAGGCTCGACGTCGGCGACCGGGCCGAGGGAGGTGCGCACCACCTGCTCCACGTTCTCCGCGTCGAGGGCCGAGAGGCGGAAGCCCTGGACCGTGGCGTCTCCGAGGGTCTCCGGGTCGCCACCGGCCACCAGCAGGACGAGGCACGCGGTGGCCACGCCGGTGGCCAGATCCGAGAGCAGGCGCAGTCCGACGGGACCACCCGCTTCGGCATCGTCCACGAGGAGCACCACCGGGCGGTGGCTCGAGAGCTCGTGCAGGAGGTCGACGAGCCGTCCAGAGCGGGAGTGGATCCAGACGTCCATCGCTGCGCCTGCATCCACGTCCTCGGCGGCGAGGCGGGCGACGAGGGGCGCGAGCGCCTCCGCGGCCGGGGGATCCATGCTACGGAGCGAGGGCTCGAGCTCGCGCACCAGGCGGTCTGGGGGTCCCGTGAGGTCCGCGGCGGTCCACTGGATGACGAGGCCATCGGCGAGGCGGGCCCGGATGCCGAGCTCCTCGAGAGCGGCGCTGCGTCCGCTGCCTGGCGCACCGTGGGCGAGGAGGGCGGTGCCGCGGCCTCGGCTGGCGGCCTCGAGGGCGACGTCGAAGGCATCGGTGAGCTCACGACGGCCGACGAGGGTGGGGGCGCCCACCGCCGCTGCGCTGACCTCGATGGGCTCGGCCTCGGCCTCCTCCACGGGATCCTCGCCGAGCACCTCGGCGAGCTCGTAGATCGCCTCCCGGGCCGAGCCAGGTCGCTCGCCCGGCGACTTGCGCAGGAGGCGCTCGACGAGGTGAGCGCCACCAGGGCCGATCCCCAGGGCCCGTGCTGCGAGGGCGGGGACAGGCGCCTCGAGGTGTCAG
>CAZEHU010000188.1:0-6213 GCA_964511605.1 uncultured Myxococcales bacterium | reverse complement strand
GACTGGCTCTGGATCCAGTACCGCAGCGGGCTGGAGACCTGGGACAATCGGGCGGCCCTGTACCACGACGATCGCCGCCTCGATGCCCGCGATCGCTCGGTCCACTCGGTGTCGGTCACGGCGACCCACCATGGGCTGAGCCTGAGCATCATGCAGATCTGGCGGCTCGAGAAGGACGTGGAGCAGGAGGATGATGTCCTCCGTGTCACAGTAGGGTATGGCTTCTGAGCCTCGCTGGCTCGGGCAGCTCCTCGCGCTCGCCCTGGTACTCGCCCTCTCCCTCGGAGCGGGCTGCGCCGACTTCGCTCGTGGCGACGATCCCCCCGAGCCGGAGGCGGCCGAGGCGGAGTCCGAGCCCTCCGGCGAGCCCGGATCCGAGCCGGAGGGGGAGCCCGCGGACGCTGCCAGCGGGGAGCCGGGGGCCCCGGTGGATACGATCGACGATAGCGCGGAGCCCGGCGGCGAGGCCGAGCCCGAGGTCGTCGAGCCCGAGCCGCCTGGCTTCGCCGACGACCTGCTCCCCGTCCTCCTCGACGAGTGTGGCGCCTGCCACAAGGGCGGCGGCGGGGACCTCTTCTTCACCAAGGAGGCCGACGTGGACTACGACACGGTCGTCTCCTTCGTGAATGAGGAAGATCCCGAAGCGTCCGACCTGCTCACCAAGGCCACCGCTGAGGTGGACCACGGCGGAAACGACATCATCGACAGCGACTCGGAGACCTACAAACTGATCCTGGCATGGATCGAAGGAGGACTGGCCCCATGAAGCGGCTCACCCTGATGATTATCCTCGGCGCGGCCCTCGCGGCCCTCGCCATCGCTCCCACCGTCTCGGCCGCAACGGCTCCCGATACGCCGGACGACGCGGTCTCCGCCCCCGTCGCCGACGACGCGGAGGCCAAGCGCATCTTCAGCGAGTACAAGTGCAACACCTGTCACACGCTGAAAGCGAAGGGCATCGCGCTCACCGGCGAGCCCGACGAGGACGGAAAGGACGCGCCGGACCTCAGCAAGGCCGGCGAGAAGCGCGACAAGAAGTGGATCGCCTCCTACCTCCTGAAGAAGAAGGAGATCGATGGCGAGAAGCATAAGAAGCGCTTCAGCGGCTCGAAGGCGGAGCTGAAGGCCATCGCCACCTGGCTCGCCGGCCTGAAGTAGGGAGCCGCTCACGTGCCCGACATCCTCCACGGACCGTGGTTCCTCCCGGTTCTGCTGGGAGCGGCCCTCGCTATCGCAGGAGTGCTCTGGTTCTGGATGCCCTACCTGGCCGCGGAGCGTGCCGGGCGCGTGCTGCTCTTCGTCGCGCTCGCGTTCCTGCCCCTGGTCCTCTTGAGGCTGGGGGCAGGCCACGCGCTGGGGCAGTCGAAGACCAGGACCTTCTGCACCTCGTGTCACGAGATGCACGACTACGAGAAGAGCCTGCTCTACGACGACGAGGCTTTCTTGCCGGCGGTGCACTTCCAGAAACGCCTCGTCCCCGCTGAGACGGCCTGCTACGCCTGCCATACGGACTACACGATGTATGGCGACATCGAAGCGAAGATGAACGGCCTCGCTCACGTGATGGTGCACTTCTTCGGCGACGTGCCCACCACCGGTGAGGTCGAGCTCTACAGCCCCTATCCCAACGACAACTGCCTCAAGTGTCACGCCGGCTCCCGCCCCTTCGAGGGGAACAAGGATCACTCCAAGGGGGACGCCAGCCTCGAGAAGCTGAAGAGCGGTGAGATGTCCTGCGGCGACAAGGGCTGCCACGACCTCGCCCACAAGCTAGCCGAGCTCGGGGAGCTGGACCTCTGGAAGCCGCCCGGCACCATCGATGCCTCCGAAGAGCCCCTCGCTGTGCGACCCGCGGTGCTCGAGTGGGTCGAGAGCCGGCCAGAGCCGGCGGAGGAAGAGGGCGACGACGACCTGTGGGATGAATGATGGAAGCAAGCGCCAGCAGTGAGATCTCGGTTGTCGGCCCCCTCTCCCCGGACAAGGTGCGCTTCCTCCGCGCGGCGGTCCTGATGATCTTCTTGGGGCTCCTCTGCGAGCTCGTCGCGATGATCTCCTTGAACCCGGCGACCTTCATGCTCTTCGCGGTCGTCGGCGCTCCCCTCACCCTCGCGGGCGTGGGTCTGTACCTCGTGCACGTCGTGCGGCGGATGATCGACAAGCGCGCCCTGTAGCCGCCACCCTTCGCGCCCAGGGAGCTCATCCACACGGCGCCGCCGCCGCCGGTTGTGGGGCCTGCCTCGACCGGGCTGTGCCAATGCGCACAGACGCCGGCGCGCCGGGTCCCCGGAGGATCGCGGACGAGGGGGCGAGCACGCAAGCGGGCAGGGGATCGTAGGCGCGCCCGAGGGTCACGCTCCCGTCTCAGAACGATTCTTGCATGATCCTCCCCTGTTCCGGGCCCTCGCGCGTCACCGCGAAGGCGACCGGAGGTACGGTCGAGCGCGCCGCTCGGCTGGTATTGCCTGGAGCCATGCACTCCTACTCCCAGGGAGGGGTTGGGATGAGCGCTGGCACCTCGAAGTCGCAGGCCGTGATCCTCGTACTTGTCGGGCTGGCCTCGCTCGCGGTCGCCTTCGCCCTCGTCGCCGAGCAGGTCTTGGCCTCCCGGGTGCTGTACAGCGTCATCCTGGTCGTCACCGCCATGGGGCTCGGTGTCCTCTGCCTCGTGAAGGGGATCGCGGACCTCCGCAGCAGAGGGGAGGGGCCCCGGCCCGCAGGCGCAGACTACCGGCACGTCTACCGCATCTTCGCTGCGACGGTGGTCGTCGCCGGCATGCTCGGCGGAGTCCTCCAGGCCGGCATGCCGGCGGACTACGGCGAGCACGGCTGCTGGCGGGGGGGCGCGATGATCGACGCCAAGGCGCGGTCGCCACGCCACGTGGGCACGGCAGCCTGCCTCGACTGCCACGAGGAGCTGGTGGGCCTGCACTCCAAGGATGCCCACGCGCGGGTCTCGTGCGAGGTCTGCCACGGTCCCGCGGACGGCCACCGGGACTGGTACGAGGCACACCCGGACGCGGGCGAGGAGGGAGGCGCCGAGGTCCCCGAGGCCGCGCGCCTGCTCGTCGACGAGAGCCGGGACGCCTGCCTGCACTGCCACGGGGTCGACCCCTCGCGACCAGGTGGGTTCGCGCAGATCGACTGGCAGGAGCACATGAAGGTGAGCCGGGTGACAGATCTCGACCTGCCCTGCTCCACCTGCCACGACGCGCACGAGCCCCTCTTCATGGATCGGGACCTCAGGGAGGCACGCCTGCACCCCCGGGTCTATCGCTGCGTGGACTGCCACGGACCCACGATGGATCAAGCAGAGGAGCTCCCTCTCCGCCACATCGCTACCTTCGACTGTGCGTACTGCCACGGGGACCTGACCCACAAGCAGGAGGAGGTCGCCCACAAGGACCTCGACTGCACCACCTGCCACCTGGTCTTCCCGGACTCCCCCTTCGCGGCGCGGATCATCCGCGACACCGATCCCCGCTTCTGCCTGCTCTGCCACCGGGCCGGGGAGTTCCGAGCGGAGGACGCCGCGCCCTCGATCAAGTGGCCGCGCCACCTCGACAAGATGCGGGATAGCGAGAAGGACACGAGGGAGCTCTGCAGCCAATGCCATCGCCCCGCCCTCCACTGGCCCGAGGAGGCCGAGGAGGAAGAGGACATCGACATGGACGATCTCTTCGGGGACGACGAGGACGAGGCGGAGGGAGACGGGGCGGAGGGAGAGGCCGCGGCGGAGGAGAGCGACGAGGAGGGTTCACCATGAGCGAGGTCCAACACACGCGCCGTGAGGTGCTCAAGGAGATGGCCCTCGGGACGGGGTTCCTCCTGATCGGCTGCCGCTCGGCCTCGGAGGCCCATGACGAGGGTTCGGAGGCGACCAGGGTCCGCTACGGCTTCCTGGTCGACATCGAGCGCTGCATCGGCTGCACCTCCTGTATGAAGGCCTGCCGGATCGAGAACGATGTGCCCGAGGGCTCGGTGCGCACCTGGGTCGAGCGCTATCGAGTGCTGCCGGATGGGACCGTACGGGTCGATGCTCCCGAGGAGCCCGACTACGTCTACCCCCACCGGGACGAGGAGGTCGCGAAGGCTTTCTTCGTACCGAAGCTCTGCAACCAGTGTGAGAACTCGGTCTGCGTCCAGGTCTGCCCGGTGGGCGCGACCTACGAGACGCCGGACGGCGTGGTGCTCGTCGACGAGGAGCGCTGCATCGGGTGTGGCTACTGCGTCCAGGCCTGCCCCTACGGCACCCGCTTCATCAACGAAGAGACCCACACCGCCGACAAGTGCACCCTCTGCTACCACCGCATCACGAAGGGCATGGATCCGGCGTGCGTCGAGGTCTGTCCGACCAGCGCCCGCGTCTTCGGTGACCTGAACGATCCCGACAGCAAGATCTCCGAGCGCCTGCGCCAGCAGCCGACCCGCGTCCTTCGGCCCGAGCTCGGGACCCACCCGCAGTGTCGCTACGTGGGCCTCCACCAGGAGGTCGTGTGATGGGCTACGTCTTCCCCAACGAGGTGAACGTCACCTGGTCGGTGATGATCGTCCTCTACCCCTACATCACCGGGCTGGTGGCCGGCGCCTTCATCGTCTCGTCGCTCTATCACGTCTTCGGACGCGAGGAGCTGAAGCCCGTGTCGCGCTACAGCCTGGCCTCGGCTTTCGTCTTCCTGATCTTCGCTCCGCTGCCCCTGCTGGTCCACCTGGGTCAGCCGCTGCGCTCGTTGAACATCATGGTCACGCCGAACGCCGCCTCGGCCATGGCGGGATTCGGCTTCATCTACCTGGCGTATCTGCTGCTGGTCGCCCTCGAGATCTGGTTCGTCCTGCGCTCGGACTTCATCGCCAGGGCGCGCGGCGGTGGGCTCATAGGCTTCGCTTGCCGAGCCCTCCTCCTCTTCGACCTGCGTGAGAGCCCCGCGACCCGCAAGGCCGACCACAAAGTGGTGACCGTGCTCGCCGCGATCGGCATCCCGATGGCCTGTCTGCTCCACGGCTACGTGGGGTTCCTCTTCGGCTCCCTGAAGGCGAACCCCTGGTGGTCCACGCCGCTGATGTTCGTGATCTTCATCTTCTCCGCGATCGTCAGCGGCATCGCGGTGCTGATCTTCACCTATGTGGCGATCTCCAAGCTCAAGGGGTGGGCGATCGACCTCCCTTGTGTGCGCTCGATGGGGCGCTACCTCTGGGGCTTCATGATCGTCGCGGTCTCCCTCGAGCTCCTCGAGCTCCTGTCCATCGCCTACAAGCAGACCGAGGAGTGGGAGGTGCTCGATACCCTGATCACCGAGCACCTCTTCATCAGCTACGTCGTGCTCCAATTCCTCGTCTTCTCGATCATCCCTTTCGTCCTCCTGGGCATCGTCACCGTCTTCAAGCTCTCGGCACGCTGGATGCTGCTGCTCACCTGGTCCGCCTCGGCCATGCTGCTGGTGCAGGTCCTCCTGATGCGCTGGAACGTGGTCATCGGGGGACAGCTCATCTCCAAGTCCTTCCGCGGGTTCTCGAGCTACCTGCCCGAGATCGGGAGCCGCGAGGGGCTCATCGCCGCGGCGGTGATCTTCACGCTCCCCTTCTTCATCCTCTGGGTCTTCGACCGCATCCTGCCGCTCTTCCCGGACGCGGAGGGGCCGCGGACCCCGGACGCCTCGAGCCCGCCGCCTCCGAGCGAGCCGGTCGCCACGCCTCAGGGCGGAGCAGCCTGAGCGCCGCCGCCGGTGGGTACCGACTCCGAGGAGCTCGTCCGCCTCGCTGAGCGTGTCCACCAGCTCGAGCATCGAGTCGCCGAGCTCGAGCGCGGCGCCGTCCTCCTCTCCCCTCGTACCGATCGCCCCCCCTCGCGACCGATGCGCCCCCTGCCCCCCGCGCCTCCGGCCTCGAGCGCCGTGGTCTCGACGTTCACGCGCCTCGCTGTCGTGTGCTTCGTCCTGGTCGGGGCCCTCATCCTCCGCATGGTGACGGAGCTCGGGGTCCTGCCGCCGCTGGCCGGCATGGTGGTGGGGCTCGCTTATGCGGCCGGCCTGATGGTGACACCGCGACTCCTCGACAGGATCACCTTCGTTCGCACGCTTGGCCCCTTCTTCCAGGCCTGTGGCGCTGCCCTGGCGCCCCTGGTCGTGATGGAGATGACGCGGCGCTACGGTGCCCTCTCGGGTTCGGCCGCCACCGTGGTGGTGAACTCTAGCGTGTAGATCACCGTCCCCACCAGCC
>CAZEHU010000187.1:0-6218 GCA_964511605.1 uncultured Myxococcales bacterium | reverse complement strand
CCCAGCTCCCGCACGCTCCCCCGCGCCACCCTCGCCGCCCTGCCAGGGGTGGCCGAGGTTCTGGCGGCCCCCTCCGCCCACCCTCTCCTCGACCGGCTCCGTGGGAGGCCCGTCGAGGTCCGCCCCGGCCTCTCGGTCGGCCCCGGAGAGGCGCCCCTGCTGCTCGCCGGACCTTGCTCCGCGGAGAGCGCCTCGCAGGTGGAGGAGGCCGCGGCGCTGGCAGCGGATGCGGGAGCCCGGATTCTCCGTGGTGGCGCCTTCAAGCCCCGCACCAGTCCTCACGCCTTCCAGGGTCATGGGCGCCGCGCGCTCGGCTGGCTGCGCGACGCCGCCGATGCCCACGACCTCGCCCTCGTCACCGAGGTGATGAGCGAGCGGGAGGTGGAGGCGGTCGCGGAGGTCGCCGACCTCCTACAGGTGGGCAGCCGCTCGATGCAGGCCTTCGCGCTCTTGGGCGCCATCGGTCGCGCGGGCCGCCCCGTGCTGCTGAAGCGAGGCCGCGCGGCGACCCTGGCGGAGTGGCGGCTGGCCGCGGAGCACCTCCTGGCGGCCGGGGCCTCCGGGGTGGTCTTCTGTGAGCGGGGGCTCGCGGGGCTCGACCTGGAGACCCGGAACGTGCTGGATCTGGGGGCGGTGGCCCTCTTCGCCCATGGGGATCGCTTGCCGATCGTCGTCGACCCCTCCCACGGGGCGGGACGCCGGGACCTGATCCTCCCCCTGTCCCGCGCTGCGTTGGCCGCGGGAGCGCACGGCCTGATCGTCGAGGCGCACCCTGACGCCGCCGTGGCCCTGAGCGATGGCGCCCAGGCCCTCGGGGCCGAGGAGCTCGCCGAGGTGGGGGCACTGGTGGCCACGCCGTGAGCAGACTCCCTGGCGCGGACGGCAGCGGAGCGATGTTCGATCGCATCGCGGGCCGCTACGACCTCCTCAATCGGGTGCTCAGCCTGGGGCTCGACCGAGGCTGGCGTCGCCGCCTGGTGGCGGCGGCAGCCCCGGCGCCGGACGCCCCACCCCGGCTCCTCGACGTCGCCACCGGCACGGCCGATGTGGCGCTGGCCCTGGCGCGGAGCTACCCGCAGGCGAGCATCACCGGCCTCGATCCCAGCGAGGGTATGCTCGAGGTGGGGCGCCGCAAGGTGGACGAGGCCCGCCTGGGCGACCGGATCGAGCTCGTCATGGGGGACGCCCGGGCGCTGCCCCTGCCGGACGCCCACTTCGCCTCGGCGACCGTGGCCTTCGGCATCCGCAACGTCCCCGATCGGGGCCTCGGCCTCGCGGAGATGGCCCGCGTCGTCGCGCCGGGCGGGGTGGTGGCGATCCTCGAGCTCGCGGAGCCTCGCCACCCCGTCGCCCGCTTCCACGTGCACCGGGTCGTGCCGGCCATCGGCGGCTGGCTCTCGGGCGCCGATGCCTACCGCTACCTGAAGCAGAGCATCGCGGCTTTTCCCCCGCCTGAGCGCTTCATGGGCACGATGGAGGGAGCGGGGCTGACGGATGTGCGCCTACAGGCCATGCTCCTGGGCGTGGCGCATCTGTACACCGGCAGGGCCTGAGCGAGCCCCCAGGCCCCGCCCCGGCCCCGGAGGCGCTGCCCATCGAGGGGCTGCGCGAGGCCTTCGAGCGTGCGCTGGAGTCCCTCGGCGTGGAGTCCGGCGCCGATCTCGCGCTCCTCTCCGAAGAGGACGTGGTGCCGCCTCCCCTCCCGGAGTCCGTCCGGGACGCGCTGGACAAGGAGTTCCCTCGCAAGCTGGTGATCGGCGAGCACCGCTTCTCCGTACGCTACGAGCTGGACCGTGGCGTGGTGGTGCTGGAGCAGACCTCTGGAAAGCGCCCCGATCCCCCGCCGCCCCGCATGCTCCCAGCCTTCCGCGGCTTCGGCGTGGAGTCCCACTTCAAGGGCCGAGTCCAGGTGATGCGGTAGGCGAGCGAGGAGGGTCTCGACCGCCGATTCGCCCAGCATCCTTGACATGCAGACATCGGCCCCACACGATCTGCATCAGTCCATGCGAACCACGCTCAACATCGATGACGCTGCGCTGGCCGAGGCAATGGCGCACGCGGAGGGTCGGACGAAGACCGCCGTGATCAACGAGGCCTTGCGAGAGTTCGGCAGGCGCAGGCGGCTTCGCGGTCTCCTGGACCTCCGCGGGCGCGTGGTGTGGGAGGGAGACCTCGATCGCCTCCGCGATCGAGCGTGGGATTGAGCGTCCTCGTCGACACCTCCGTGTGGGTCGACTTCCTGAACGGGCACAGCTCGCCCGAGGCCGGTACCCTCGGCACGCTGATCGAGGGAGAGCGCGAGGTGCTCACGTGCGGGCTCGTCGTCACAGAGGTCCTGCAGGGGCTGCGTAGGGACCGGAGCGTCGCCCTCCTGAGGTCGCACTTCGACGATATGACGTGGCTGACGCCCCTCGAGCCAGGCTTCTACCTCCGCGCCGCGGAGTTGTACCGCGCGCTTCGCCGCGGTGGGATCACTCCTCGCTCCGTGGTCGACTGCATGCTCCTGGTCCTCGCGGAGACATACGATGTCCCGTTGCTCGCGAAAGACGCGGACTTCGGCCACGCGATCCGGTCCGGGTGCACCTCCGCGCGGGAGCTCGCCCGGGGCGGGTAGCGCGCGGGGGCTCGGATCACATCGCCCGGACGAGAGACTTTTCCGGGATGCTGCTACGGTCGCGCCCGTGATCACCGACGACGCTGGCGTCCTCTTCGTCCTCGCGGGCAACGCCGCGCTCTGGTTCTGGATGGAGCGACGGACCGGCTGGAAGATCTTCCACTTCTTCCCGCCCCTCATCTTCATCTACCTGCTGCCCGCGATCTTCTCGAATACGGGGATGATCCCCCTCGAGGCACCGGTCTACGGCTGGATGGGGCGCTATCTCCTGCCCTTCTTCCTGGTGCTCCTGCTCCTCGAGATCGATGTAGCCGCCGCGATCCGCGTCATGGGGCGAGGTGTGCTGGTGATGCTGGCCGGCACGGTGGGGGTGGTGATCGGCGCGCCCATCGCCTGGGCCGCGGTGGGCGGCTGGCTCTCCGAGGACGCCTGGAAGGGGTATGGGGCCCTGGCCGGCTCTTGGATCGGCGGCACCGGGAACATGGCGGCCGTGGCCGAGGGCCTCGAGACCCCTGGCACCGAGTTCGGCCTGGCCGTGGTGGCCGATCACGCGGTCTATCTCGTCTGGCTGCCGCTCCTCCTGTACTCCAAGGCCCTGGCGCCGGCCTTCCACCGCTTCACGGGCGTCAGCGAAGAGAAGGTGGAGGCCATGCGCGCCGCTGCCCGGGAGATCGTCCGCAACGATCGCCCGCCGGCGATGCGCCATCTGATGGCGCTCATCGCGCTGGCGGCCGGCGCCACCTGGCTCGCCGGTGAGCTCGCCGCCGTGCTGCCGGAGCTCCCGCCGGTCCTCGGCGAGAGCACCTGGCGCATCCTCATCGTGACCTCTGTCGGCATCGCGCTCAGCTACACGCCGGCCCGCAACCTGCCGGGCAGCCACGCCCTGGCGATGGCGCTGGTCTACCTCTTCGTCGCACGGATGGGGGCCCGTGCCTCGGTCGAGGGCCTCGCCGGCCAGGCGATCCCCTTCGTCGCCGGGGCCTACCTCTGGATCCTCATCCACGGGGCCTGCCTGCTCCTCGCCGCACGCCTCCTGAGAGCGGATGTGCACACCGCCGCTATCGCCAGCGCCGCGAACATTGGCGGTGCGGCCTCGGCCCCCATTGTCGCCGCCTACCACGACGAGGGCCTCGTGCCTGTGAGCATCCTGATGGCGCTCATCGGCTACGCGGTGGGCAACTACGCCGCGTTCCTGGCCGCGTGGTTGATGAGCCCCGCAAGCGGCTGAAGGGCGGCGGCTGAAGGGGCGCCCCTCCCGCTCCTACTTCCCGTGGACTCCGTGGACTCGGGCCTCGCCGTGGGTCACGGCGCGGTAGTCTTCGCTCAGCTCGCGCATGCGCCGCGTGATGTAGCGCAGGAAGTTCATCAGGAGCTTGTTGCCGATCCTCGGATCGTGTCGGAAGAGCTCGAGGAGATCGTCCCGCGAGCAGGTCACCATCGTCATGTCGGTCTGGGCGACAACATCGGCGGAGCGGCTGTGATCGTCCACCAGCGCGAACTCCCCGAAGTGGGCCCCGGGGGCGACGCCCGTGAGCACCTCGCCGCCCTTGGAGACGACGGCAGTACCCTCTAGGACCACGTAGAAGGCGCTATCCCTGTCGCCATCGCGGATGATGCTCTCGCCCTTGTCCGCCGTGACCTGGTGGAAGATCTTCATCACGCCCAGGATCTCGGCATCCGACAGCTCTCCGAAGAGGAAGACGTCGTTCATGTACTTGATGCGCTGACCCAGCTCGATCGAGCGGATCATCCGGGTCTCGGGGCCCATGCGGCCCGCCTGCAGGACAACGACGGTGGCGTTGTCGACGCCGCCTCCCTCGAGGGCCTCGGCGATGAGGCCCTCGACGAGCGCCTCCGGTGTGGAGTTCTGCGCAGCGAGCTCCTTGAGCCGCTTGCCCCCGACGTAGCGGTGGATGCCGTCGGTGCAGAGGACGACCCGATCTCCGGCCTCGAGGTCGAGGTGCAGGGTATCCGGCTCCACGTGGGGCGCCTGGCCGTAGGCCTGGGCAAGGCGCTCGGCCATGGGGTGCTTGATGGCCTCCGAGCGCTCGAGCAGCCCCTGGCGCACGAGCATGTTCGCCATCGAGTGATCCTCGGTGAGGCGGAAGACCTTCTCGCCGCGGATGAGGTACGCCCGGCTGTCCCCGACGTGGGCGAGGAAGAGGGCACCATCACAGACCACCGCGACGATGCCGGTGGTGGCCATGCCCTTACAGCCGGACTCGGACTCCGAGTGCGCGAAGATGTCCTGCGCCGTGCGAGAGGCCACAGCGCCGAGGCGCTGGATCAGCTCGGAGCGCAGCTCCCGATCCTTGCCGGCTTCGTAGCGATCGAAGCCCGCTTCCCCGCTCAGGTGGGCGACGACGCGGTTGCAGAACATCGCGCTGGCGACCTCGCCGGCCTTGCGACCGCCCACGCCGTCGGCAACGGCGAGGACCCCCACACGGCGGCCGGATCCGGCCGCGTCGTGCCAGTGGATCTTCAAGCAGTCCTCGTTGTGGGACCGAACCCGCCCGATATCCGAGCGACCATGGGCCGCGAGCCGCATCCCGACCTCCGCTGAAACGCAGGTCTGAGACCCTACACCAGCCGGACGCGGTGGTCAGCCGGACCCGGCCAGGGAGATCGCCCGGAGCAGGCTTCCCTTGGCGTCGTAGACGAGCACCCGCTGGCCCACGGAGTCCGCGGTGATGATGTGCCCCTCGGCTGTAAGCCGGACCCCCTTGAGAACCTCGGCTGAGCATCGAGCCCCCGGGCGCTCCCCCCGCCGAGGACCTCCATGCCAAGGTCCGCGAGCCCGACGACTCGGGCGCCGACCTGCTCCGCCATACCCTGCGCTTCACGTCGATTCCCCAGGCGGCGCGGGCCGCGCTCGCCGCTCTCCGCGGCGCTACACCCGCATGACGGCGAGGCCCGCGATCTCCTCGAAGTGGGCATCCCTTGTCGCCAGGACCGCCCCGGACTCGAGGGCATGGGCCGCGATCCACAGGTCATTGGTGGGAATCGGCCGGCCTGCGCGGCGCAGCGCCACCGCGACACGCGCATAGCGATCCGCCGTCACGGGACCGACCGGAAGGACCTCGACGGCGAGATCCTCCAGGAAGGCCTCCAGCTCGCTGAGGTTCCGCGCGAGTCGCGTGCCGTGGCGGAAGCCGTAGAGCAGCTCGCCGAGCACGACGCTGCTGACGAGGATTCGCTCCGAGCGCCGGATGAGAGCAGCGACTCCTGGAACCCCTCGTTTCCAGGCCGAGTAGACGTTGGTGTCGAGGAGGACCTTCAACGCCAGAGCTCCTCGTCGATGGCGTCGAGATCGCGGACGGCCGCATCGAAGGACTCGCCCTCCTCGGAGCTCCAGGTTCCAGCGAGATGATCGAGCCGCACGCCGACGCGGCGATCGGGCGGAGGACCCTCGACGCCGAGGCTCCGCGCGAGGAGGTCGATGACCGCTCGATTCAGGCTGAGCCCATGCCGGCGCGCATGCTCCTGCAAGGCGGCAACCAGGCGGGGATCGCTGCTGCGGAGGGTGAGCTGCACGGCATGCCTCGTGGGTGAGTCATACTGACTCTACTTGTGACTCACCCTTATCGCAAGGCCGAAGCTCTCC
>CAZEHU010000186.1:1638-6221 GCA_964511605.1 uncultured Myxococcales bacterium | reverse complement strand
CTCCGCGAGCTCGCGGGTGGCCTCCGGCAGGCAGCCGGCCTTCTGGGGCTCGCGGTCGATGTTCACCTGGAGGAGCACGGCGAGGGGCGGGGCCTCGTCGCCCCTTGGTCGCGCTGCGAGCCGGGCCTCGAGCGCCTCGAGGAGCCGAGGCCGGTCGAGCGTATGCAGGAGCGCTGGGGGCGCGGCTGCCAGGTGCCTCGCCTTCTTGGTCTGCACCGGTCCGATCACATGCCAGCGCAGGCCCTCGAGATCGGACAGGGTCGCGCTCTCGAGGCGAGCCCTGAAGGCCTGGATCACGTTCTCTCCGAAGGCACGCTGCCCAGCGCCGTAGGCGGCCCGGACGGCCGCGTCCGGGTGGCGCTTGGAGACCGCGAGGAGGGTGACCTCCGCAGGATCCCGGCCGGCGCGCCCACAGGCGCTCCCAATCCTCTCACGGACCCGCGCGAGCCGCTCGGCGATCGAGGCCTGACGCCGGCCCTCGGGGCTCACGCGCTCACTGGTAGGGCAGGACGTCGGAGGCGCCCATCTCCTCCATCATCTCGATGACCTGGCACATGGGCAGCCCGACGACGTTGGTATAGGAGCCGACGATCGAGTCGACGAGGTACGCCCCGACGCCCTGGATCGCGTACGCGCCGGCTTTGTCCATCGACTCCCCGACCGCGATGTACTTCTCCACCTCCGTCGGCCCGAGGCGCTTGAAGGTCACGTCGGTGACCACGGCCTGCACCCCCTCCTTGTCCTTGCGGAGGTCGTGGATGCAGAAGCCGGTGATGACCCGATGCTTGCGGCCGCTCAGGCGGCTCAGCATGTCCGAGGCCTCCGCTGTGTCCTTGGGCTTGCCGAGCACCTCGTCACCGAGCACGACGATGGTGTCGGCGCCGATCACCCAACGGCTGCCCACCGAGGGGCGAGCCCCGGAGGCCGCAGGGATCGGACGACCGCTGGCGTCGGTGGGGAAGAGGGTCGTCTGCATGCGCTCGACGACCGCGAGACACTTGTCGCGCGCGACGCGCTTGACGAAGCCCTCCACGATCTCGTCTTCCTGTCGCAGCTCCTCGATGTTCGCCGGCATCACCTTGACGCTGAAGCCCATCCGCTCGAGGAGCTCCTTTCGGCGGGGCGACTGGGAAGCGAGGATGATGTTGGTCGCCACGTCGATCGTCCTCCGTGCGTACGCCCACGACCTGCGGGGCGTCCCCGCGTGGGCTCTCGAGGGCCCGGAGCGTGGGCGGGAGGATACGAGCCCGCCTGCGCCTTGTCAGCCCTCCCCCCTTGGGGTACGGCCCTGTGGATGCAGTACGACGTCTTCTTCTCGATCAGCCAGACCCCAGCTCATGGGCGGATGCCCTCCGAGGCGGAGATGTTCCAGAGCTTCTTCCGCCAGGTCGAGGCCGCTGATCGGCTCGGCTTCGGCGTCGCGTGGGTGGCGGAGTCCCACCTGTCCAGCGAGGTCCAGAAGCGGCACGCGCGCCCGGTCATCCCCCACTGGCAGGGGGAGGTGGGCCTGAACGTCGACATCCTGCAGCTCGCCCACAAGATCTTCGCGCGTACGCGCCGCATCGAG
Organism: uncultured Myxococcales bacterium; assembly: GCA_964511605.1. Taxonomy (GTDB): domain Bacteria; phylum Myxococcota_A; class UBA9042; order PHBI01; family JACKFB01; genus CAZEHU01. The sequence goes on along the minus strand of CAZEHU010000186.1, from coordinate 4,654 downwards.
GTCGGGAGCGCCATCTCCAACATCCTCTGCATGGGAGGCCCCATCGCCCACGCCGAGAGGATCCGCTGCTTTCAGGCCCTGCACGGCCTCGACGAGGCCGAACAGAGGCGCCTGCACCTCGGCTTCGCGGCGGGTCGCTTCGACTTCATGAACCGCGCCAGCGGCATCGTGGCCAGGACCCCCGCCGAGGAGGCCGCCGGGCGGGTGCTCAAGGGCAAGACCTTCGATGAGGCCGCGGAGATCTTCTGCCGCCTCCTGAGCGGGGAGGTGCTCGGTTCGGACGACATCGCCCCCCGCACGCTCCAGCGGTCCGACTTCCGATCCGACCAGGACTGGGCCCGCGTCCAGGCGGCCCATGGCGAGGATCAGGTCGAGGTCATCGAGCTCGAGCGGCGCTGGACCTTCGAGCCCCTGAAGATCGTGCCCCAGGATGTGAGAGACGAGCTCCTCCAGCTCGTGATCGGGAGCCACGATCCGCGGGTCCAGGAGGCGGTCAATCGCTGGCTGCCCGTGCAGGTCTTCAACCTCTCGATCACCCGGCCCGAGGTCATCGAGGCCACCCACGAGCGCATGGCGGCCGCCTACCACCCGGAGGGCGGCCCGTGGCGGCGCGAGCACATGCCGCGGACCACCTTCGTCTTCGTCGAGGGAGATCCAGCCCTCGCCGCCGAGGCCCAGCGGGCCCGCACCCATGCGGATGCCCGCGCGGCCCTCGGGGCCTACTGGACCGCCCTCGAGGGCACCCTCGATCCCGCGAAGGTGGAGCGCGCCGCCGTCAACGCGCTCATCGGCAACCCCGAGGACGTGGCGCAGCAGATGGTCGAGCGCTTCCACCCGGACGATCGGCTGATGCTCTGGTTCGACTTCTTCGATCACGACTGCGAGCGCGTGATCGCACGCATGCGGACCTTCATGGAGGAGGTGGCCCCCCTGGTGACGTCGCGAAGCGACGGCCCCACGACGGGACCTGCGTCGCGAAGCGAGCGCCCTCCGGCGGAGCCTGCGTCGCGGAGCGAGCGCTCGACGACGGAGGCAGCCTCGTGAGCCAGCGGCCCACACCCTCCGCGGTCGCGCCCGGCCGCCCTGGCTCGCGGGCCTATCCCTCGAGCCCCCTCGGCGAGGACGTCACCGATGTGCCCACCGGGCGCGACGTCGAGTGGGAGCCCCTCGTGGACTACCGCCGCAATGGAGTGAGCGAGACCACGATCCACGGGGCCGTGGCCTGGGCCTCCGGCGGCGAGGTGGTGCACAGCTTCGGCGGCAACGTGCTCTGCTACGGGCGCAGCATGATGAAGCCCTTCTGCATGAAGGTCTTCGCCGACGAGCTGGGGCCCGTGCTCGACGAGCGCCAGCAGGCCATCGCCTGCTCGAGCCATAACGGCGATACCGAGCATGTCGCGGCCGCCCAGTCGATCCTCGAGGAGGCGGAGTGGGGGCTGATGCAGACCCCGCTGGACGTGCCCCTCGTGCAGTTCGGTCGCCAGGTCCGACGAGCGCGCCGTTGGTATCACTGCTGCTCCGGGGAGCATGCGGCGATCCTGCGCGGCGCGGCCCTCCGGGGCTGGTCGCGGGTCGGCTACACCTTGCCCTCCCATCCCTTCTTCCAGGCCCTCTGCGATGTGCTGCGTCACTACCTGGGCCCTCGGTGGCGTCCCCTCCGTGTGGCGCGGGATGGCTGCGGGCTGCCGACGATCTCCAATACGGTCAGTGAGCTGGCCCTCTGCTTCGCCGGCCTGGTCCGCGAGCGCCACCAGGACTGGATCTGGGACGCGATGTGCCGCCACCCGGACCTCATCGGCGGCTTCGGACGTCTCGACTCCACGATCCTCAAGGCCGGAGAGGGCCAGGTCATCGCCAAGGAGGGGGCCGACGGCCTCCTGGGCCTCGGCATCGAGCACCCGGACTTCCCCGAGGGGCTCGGCGTCGTCATCAAGATCGCCCATGGCTGGGACAGCCAGGCCACGTGGTACGTGGCGCGGGCGGTGCTCGGTGTGCTGGGCTTCGAGCTGCGAAACCCCTACAGCCTCCACCGGCAGAAGGCCTTCATCGTGCCGGGCGTGGTGCCGGAGGCCTACCAGGTGCGCCTCGAGGGGGTGCCCACCTGGGAGGAGTGGGATCCGGACTCCGACCGCTGGTACTACGACCTCGATCGCTTCCTCACGCCGGGAGGCGGCCCATGAGCGACGCCCTCCTCCACGCCATCGGGGGCGAGCGCCGTCCCTCCCTCGGCGGCGAGACCTTCCCGAACGTCGACCCCGCGAGCGGGAGCCTCATCGGTCACGTCGCGCGTGGACAGGCGGCGGACATCGACGCCGCGGTCGACGCCGCGAGGAGCGCACTCGAGGGTCCGTGGCGGGCCACCACCCACCTCGAGCGGGCGCGGATCCTCGAGCGCGCTGCCGATCTCGTCGAGTCCCGCTCCGAGGAGCTCGCGGCCCTCGAGTCCCGCGACACCGGGAAGCCCATCGCGCTGGCGCGGAGCGTCGACATCCCCCGGGCCGTGGCCAACCTCCGCTTCTTCGCCGGCGCCATCCGCCACGACGAGACCCCGAGCCACCACATGCCCGGCGCGCTGAACTACACGCTGCGCCGCCCCCTCGGGGTCGTGGGCCTCATCACGCCGTGGAATCTGCCCCTGTATCTGTTGACCTGGAAGACGGCCCCGGCCCTGGCGATGGGCAACGCCGTGGTAGCCAAGCCCAGCGAGCTGACGCCCTCGAGCGCCTCGGCCCTCGCGGAGATCCTCCTCGAGGCCGGCCTCGAGCCGGGCGTCTTCAACGTCGTCCACGGCTTCGGTCCGGAGGCCGGCCAGCGCCTCGCCGAGCACCCCGATGTGCGGGGCCTGTCCTTCACCGGCGGGACCCGCACCGGCGAGATCGTGGCCCGCACGGCGGCGCCTCTGTTCAAGAAGCTCTCGCTCGAGCTCGGCGGCAAGAACGCCACCCTGATCTTCGCCGACTGTGATCGACAGGCGGCGGTGGCCGGTGCCCTCCGGGCGGCCTTCGCCAACCAGGGT
>CAZEHU010000186.1:0-1628 GCA_964511605.1 uncultured Myxococcales bacterium | reverse complement strand
CTCTCGGGCTCCCGCATCCTGGTGGAGCGTCCCTACTACGCCGAGTTCGTCGAGGCGCTGGTCCTAGCAGCGGAGGCCTTGCAGGTCGGGGACCCGGCGGATCCCGGGACCGGGGTCGGAGCCCTCATCAGCCACGCCCACCGAGACAAGGTGGAGGGCTACCTCGCCCTCGCGCGCGATGAGGGGGGCACGATCCGCACCGGCGGCCGCCGTCCCGTCCTGCCCTCCCCCTTCGACCAGGGGGCCTTCCTGGAGCCGACGGTGATCACCGACCTCGCGCCCACATGTCGCACAGCGATCGAGGAGATCTTCGGCCCGGTGGTCACGGTGCACCCTTTCGAGGACGAGGCCGAGGCCCTGGAGGCGGCCAACCTCGTGCCCTACGGCCTCTCCTCGAGCGTCTGGACCCGGGACCTCGTGCGAGCCCATCGGGTCGCAGCTTCGCTCGACGTGGGCATGGTCTGGGTCAATACCTGGCTCAAGCGCGACCTGCGGGTGCCTTTCGGCGGCGTCAAGCGGTCCGGCGTCGGCCGGGAGGGAGGGCGCTGGTCCCTCGACTTCTACAGCGAGGCGATCAACGTGTGCATCGAGCTGGGAGGCGGCCCATGACCCGCGCATCCGAGGGCATCATCGTCGGCGGGGTGCTGGCCCCCCATCCCCCCCACCTGGTGTATGCGGAGAACCCGGAGCAGAACGAACCCCGCGCCGAGTGCGGCTGGGAGGGCCTCCGTTGGGGCTACGAGCGCCTGCGGCGCGATCTCGAGGCGATCGACTACGATGTGCTCGTCGTGCTCTCGCCCCACTGGCAGACCTACGTGGGGACCCACTTCCTGGGGGTCGAGCGCTTCGAGAGCCTCAGCGTCGACCCGATCTTCCCTCACCTCTTCCGCTTCCACTACACCCTCGAGGTGGACGTGGAGCTGGCGCGGGCCATCGAGGGGGAGGCCCGGACCGCTGGCCTGGTCACGCGGATGATGGAGAACCCGGACTTCCGCGTGGACTACGGCACCATCGTGAGCTGCCACCTCACCCGGCCGGCGTGGGACAAGCCCATCGTCTCGATCTCCTCGCAGCGCTCCACCGCCTACTACTCGGTGGAGGTGATGCAGGAGCAGGCCCTCGCCCTGGCCGCCGCCACGGTTCAGGGAATCCGCCAGACCGGCCGGCGAGCGCTCCTGTTGGCCTCGAACAGCCTATCGCATCGGCACTTCACCTCCGAGTCGCCGATCCCGGAGGACATGAGCCAGGAGCACATCACCCACCACGGGCAGTACCTCTGGGATATGCGCCTCATCGAGCTGATGCGCCAGGGGCGGACGCGGCAGGTGGTCGACGAGATGCCCGAGTTCGTCACCCAGGCGGTGAGCGAAGCGGATGCCGGCGCCATGACCTGGCTGCTCGCGGCGCTCGGTTATCCCGCGGAGGGCTTCGAGCTCTACGCCTATGGCTCCGTGATCGGCACCGGGAACGCAGTCGGCGCCTGGCTCCTCCCGGAAGGGACGGGGACCGCGGGGGACGCGACATGAGCAGCGAAGCACCGATCCTCGGCCTGGTGCTGCCGGGTCTGCCGCACCCCCTCCTCTGCCCTCAGGCCTCCGAGGGCTACGCCCGGCTGCGGGCCGGCGTCG
>CAZEHU010000185.1:5926-6225 GCA_964511605.1 uncultured Myxococcales bacterium | reverse complement strand
GTCGCCCACGCGGTACCGTCCGGGCCGACCACGACCCGCTCGGGCCGGCCGCCGACCGGCACGCCCGCGATCCGGCTGCCGCTCGAGGCGTCGAGGACCGCGAGCTCCCCCGTCTCCGGGCTCGCCACCACCAGGTGGGCGCCGTCCGGAGTGAACGCGGCGCTGGTCCCGGAGGTCCAGGGGGCCCAGGTCTCCCGCAGAGCCGTCTTCAGCTTCCCAGGGCGCGTGCCGAGAGGCCCGGCCACCACCTCGTCGGTCCAGGCGGCCATCTCCGACCTGCTGGCCGGGGTGCCCGGCAT
>CAZEHU010000185.1:0-5916 GCA_964511605.1 uncultured Myxococcales bacterium | reverse complement strand
GCCACGAGCGGCGGGGGCATCGACAGCGAGCGGGCGACGGAGGTGGCGGAGGCGGTGGCCGCGAAGGGCACGACCCCGAGGACAGCGACGAGGTGGACGGCTCTCATGAGGGACTCCCGGGTGGGCTGGGGCTCTCCAGGCCCAGCTTCGACGGCTCCCCGGCGATAACGATCTACTCCGCGGTCGATTCCACGAGAGCGGCAGGATTCGCATCCCTCCGTCGAACGACGGAGGCGGGCCATCGCGCCGTCGTGCATCCTTCGCCTGGCGAAACTTGTACTCGATCGCCCTGATCATGACGACCGTCATATCGGCGAGCCGAGAGCCCTGGTAGCCGCCCTTCCCAGAACGTCCCCACGAGGGGGGGCGACGCTCCCCGGAGGCCGACCTCCGGACGCCTCCGGGAGGGGGACGCGGATGCTCGAATCGCTGCCAGCGGACAATATCGCCACCTTCGGCGCCGAGATCGACGGCGTGATCAGCTACATCTGGTACATCGTACTGGGCTGGCTGGTGCTCGCCGAGGTGTTGGTCGTCGCTTTCCTCGTCCTCTATCGGAAGAAGGAGGGCGTGCGAGCGGCCTGGCTGCCCGGTGGCTCGCTCAAGGCGAATGCGTGGGTCTTGATTCCCGCTGCCCTCGTCCTCCTCTTCGATCTCGCGATCGAAGCGAAGAGCACCACGGTGTGGGACCAGGTGAAGACCAACGTCCCGGCCCACGAGACCCTGGTGCGGATCACGGCTCGCCAGTTCGCGTGGACCTTCCAGTACGCCGGCGCGGACGGGGAGTTGGACACCGCCGATGACGTCGAGAGCACCAACGAGCTCCAGATCCCACGGGATCGGACGGTGCGCTTCCAGCTCGAGTCCCTCGACGTCCTGCACTCCTTCTGGGTGCCGGTGATGCGCCTGAAGCAGGACGCGGTCCCCGGGCGCTCGATCCCCGGCTGGTTCAAGGTGACCAAGAACGGGGTCTACGAGATCGCCTGCGCCGAGATCTGCGGGGGCGCCCACACGGCCATGCGGGGAACGATGAGGGTGGTCGACGCCGATGACTTCGACGCGTGGGTCTCGATGGCCGCCGAGCAGAAGGCCCTGATCGCGGGAGTCCAGCCATGAGCCACAGCCACGCGGAGCCGCAGAGCTTCTGGACCAAGTACGTCTTCAGCGTCGATCACAAGGTGATCGCGAAGCAGTACATGATCACCGGCCTCTTCATGGCCCTGGCCGGTGGCCTGCTAGCGTACATCATGCGCTCCCAGCTCGCCTGGCCGGGCCAGCTCGACGCCAAGACCTACAACATGGTCATGACCATGCACGGCACGGTCATGGTGTTCTGGGTGGCGATGCCGCTCCTGGTGGCGGGCTTCGGCAACCTGCTCATCCCGCTGATGGTGGGCGCGGACGATATGGCCTTCCCGCGCCTGAACATGCTGAGCTACTGGACCTTCTTCCTCAGCACCGTGGTGCTCATCGCGTCCTTCCTGGTGCCGGGAGGCGCTGCCGCCGGCGGGTGGACCAGCTACCCGCCCCTGGCCGCCGAGGTGCAGTACTCCGGGGTCGAATGGGGCGTGAACCTCTGGATCCTGGCGGTCGCCTTGGAGTTCGTCGCTTTCCTCATGGGGGGCATCAACTTCATCACGACGGCGATCAACATGCGGGCTCCCGGCATGACCATGTGGGACCTGCCTATCTTCGTATGGGAGGAGATGGTCGCCGCCATCGTGTTCATGCTCTCGGTCGGACCCCTCGTGGCCGGCGCGGTGATGCTGCTGATGGACCGCACCATCGGCACGGGCTTCTACTCCCCGGAGTCCGGGGGAGATCCCCTCCTCTTCCAGCACCTCTTCTGGTTCTTCGGCCACCCGGAGGTCTACGTCCTCCTCCTGCCCGCCATGGGCATGCTCGGGGAGGTGATCTGCGCGTTCAGCCGCAAGGCCCTGTTCGGCTACAGGATGATCGTGTGGTCGGTCATCGTCGCGGGCCTGCTGAGCTTCGTGGTCTGGGCCCACCACCAGTTCATCGGGGGCATCGACCCCCGGCTGGCGATGCCGTTCAGCCTCACCACGATCCTCATCTCGGTACCCTTCGCGGTCCACATCTTCGCGTTCATCGCGACCCTGGTGAAGGGCTCGATCCGCTTCACCGCCGCGATGTGGTGGGCCATCGGCTTCCTGGTCACCTTCCTCATCGGGGGCGTGACCGGCATCCTGAACGGATCGGCCGCGGCGGACATCTACCTGCACGACACCTACTTCGTCGTGGCGCACTTCCACTACACCCTGGTGCCCATCGCCTTCTTCGCCACCTTCTCCGCGATCTACTACTGGTACCCGAAGCTCTTCGGCCGCCTGATGAACGAGGCCCTGGGCAAGGTCCACTTCTTCGGGACCTTCGTCTTCTTCAACCTGACCTTCATCCCCCAATTCAGCCTGGGCATGATGGGGCATCACCGCAGGATCTCCGATCCCTCGGTCTTCGAGTTCCTCCACGACGGCCAGCACCTGCAGGTGCTCAGCACCATCGGTACCGCCGGCATGCTGATCTTCCAGCTCCCCTTCATCTACAACTTCTTCGCCTCCATCTGGAAGGGCGAGAAGGCCGGCCGCAACCCGTGGAATGCCACCACCATGGAGTGGAATACGGAGTCTCCGCCGCCCCACGGCAACTTCGATGGCCCCCAGAAGGCGTATCGGGGGCCCTACGTGTACAGCCCGCCGGGCGACGGTCCGGACTTCCTGCCCCAATTCCAACCGCCGGCCGGCGACGGTGCACCGGCGGAGGCGATCGCCGGCGCGGACTCCGGCGACGCTCCGGCCATCGACCTCGCGAGCTGATCCATGAGCACTCCAGCGACGATCCAGCATCACCAAGGGGGCCACGGCCACCCGACCATGGACACGGGCATACCCACAGGCAGGATCGCGATGTGGTGGTTCCTCGCCAGCGAGGTCGCCATCTTCGGTGGGCTGGTGGTGACCTACGTCCTGATGCGCCTCCGCCACCCGGAGTGGGGGGAGTACGCCTCGAACACGGTCAACGCGGCCGGCGCGATCAACACGGTCGTGCTGCTCACCAGCAGCTTCGTGGTGGTGCTCGCCCACATCGCCGCCCACGACAGGCGGCACAAGGCCGCCGCGAAGTACCTGTGGCTCACGGTGGGCTTCGGCCTGGTCTTCCTGGCCATCAAGGCCTGGGAGTACCACCACGAGATCACGGCCGGCTTCACCCCGGTGACCAACCTCTTCTGGTCCTTCTACTTCCTGATGACCGGACTGCACGCGGCCCACGTCGTCGCCGGAATGGTCGCCATCGGAGTGGTCGCCAGGGGCGTCGCGCGCGGAGAGAACACCCACCGTGCGGAGTACGTCGGCATGTACTGGCACCTCGTGGACATCGTCTGGATCTTCCTCTTCCCCCTCCTCTACCTGGCCTCGTGAGCAGCCCCATGAGTGAAGCCCACCAGACGAGCATCAAGCTCTACGTCTACATCTTCGCGGCGTTGATCGTGGCCCTTGCGGCCTCGCTGGTCCTCGGCGCCTACTCCACGGGCCCGGGGGTCATCGCCATCATCTTCGCGGTGGCGACGGTGAAGGCCTGGCTGGTGCTGGGCTACTTCGTGAACCTGAACCGCGAGCCCCGCTTCGTGAAGGTGCTCGTCGCCTGCCTCGTGCTCCTCCTGCTGACGGTCTTCATCGGCTTCTACTTCGACGTGACCGCGTTCTGGGCAGGGACCGGAACATGAGCACCCTCGCCCTGCCCCGGAACACGGAGGCCGGACGCACGCCGGTGATCCCGAGCCCCGTGCTGGGCATGGCCCTCTTCCTCTTCACCGAGGTGATGCTCTTCTGTGGCCTCATCAGCGCCTACCTGGTCCTGCGCGCTCAGGCCGGCGCATGGCCCCCAGCGGACCAGCCCAGGCTGCCGATCCTCCTCACCGCCTTCAATACGGTGCTGCTGCTCTGGAGCGGCCGCGCGATGTGGCGGAGCGTGCCGCTCCTCCAGGGGGCAGATCCGGTGGGCGCCCGGCGCGCGCTGCTCGTCGCGCTCACCCTCGGGGCCGCCTTCCTGGCGATCCAGGGCTATGAGTGGGTCTCCCTGATCTCCTACGGCCTCTCGTCGAGTGAGAGCCTCTACGGTGCCCTCTTCTACACCCTGGTCGGCTGCCATGCGCTGCACGTGGCCGTGGCCCTCGGGGTCGTCGCCTGGGTGCTCCGACGAGCCTCTCGGGGCCCGTGGGGCGCCGAGCAGGTCGGTGGGCTGCGCGCCGTGCGCATGTACTGGCTCTTCGTCGTCGCTATCTGGCCCCCCCTCTACGTCATGGTCTACCTGTGGTGAGCCGCATGCAGCAGGGCGTCCTGCCCTCATGGCCGCTCGGCACCGTGGCTCGGCGTGCGGCGGCGCCCCTCCTGGTGGCCGTGGCCTCCATCGCGCTGACCCCCGGGGCGGCCTCGGCCTGCCCCGCCTGCGCCAAAGCAGCCGGGGACGCCTATGGCCCCGCGACCTTCCTCATGTTCACCCTGCCCCTCGTCCTCGTGGGCGTCTTGGGGCTCTGGCTCTGGCGAGCTACGCGCCAGGCCCACGCTGACAGCGACACCGCGGAGGGCTGAGCCATGCTCTCGATACGATCGATCCTCGCCATCCACCTCGGCGCCCTCCTGCTGGTCGGAGGCTGTGCCTACGAGCTCCCCGATCCCTACACCTCCCCGCAGACGCTCGGGGGTGAAGAGGTAGGCGTCGAGGTTCTGGCGGAAGGCCAGCAGTCCTACATGGTCTACTGCGCGGCCTGCCACGGCCTCCAGGGGGATGGCCGCGGGGACTCCGCCCCCGGTCTCGATCCGCCGCCCCGCGACTTTCGCAGCTCGACCTTCAAGTTCGCAGGAGTCAGCGAGGGGGAGCTGCCCCACGACGAGGACCTCGCCCGCATCGTAGACAAGGGCCTCGCGGGCACGGTGATGCTCCACTGGGAGGTGGGCGACGAGGAGCTGCACGCCATCCTCCAGTACATCAAGACCTTCGCCCCCGAGGGAGAGGGCTGGCGCGATCCCGACATGGAGAAGGGCGAGCGCGTCGTCGCCGGCGCCGATCCCTGGGCCGGGAAGACCAGCGAGGCGGTGGAGCGCGGCAAGGCCGTCTACCACGGCTCGGCGAGCTGCTTCTCCTGCCACCCCGCCTACGAGAATCCGAAGGCGATCAACGCCCACCGGGCCGCCTTCGATATGCCGGCGGAGACCGGCTTCCGCTCCCCCCTCTGGATGCCCGAGCCCAAGGTCAGCGAGACCTACTCACGCCCCGTGGCCGGCGATCCCCCGTGCGATGCGGAGGGCGAGGGCTGTGCCGAGGGGCAGGTCTGCGTCATCGGCCGCTGCGAGCAGCCCGACGTGCTCCTCCCCCCCGACTTCACCTTCAACGAGGTCCGCAACGGCTCGGATCCGGCCGCCCTGTACCGCGTGATCGCCGCTGGCGTGCCCGGCACAGCGATGCCCCGCTGGAAGGGCTCCCTGCCCGAGGAGGACATCTGGGCCATGGCCCACTACGTCGCCCACCTGATGTCCCTCAGCCCCAAGGTCGCCGCGGCCGCGCGCGACGCGCTCAAGCAGCAGATCGCTAGTCCCTAGTGCCCCGGTTCATGGACTCCTGACGGATCTCCCGCGTCCAGATGGATCCCCGGCATCCGCTCTCCGAGCTCTCGGATGTCGTCGACGGACTCGGTCCGGTTCGCTCGCCTCGTTGTGGACGCGGAGGTCGTCCGACGGCGCGATCCCGGAGAGGGGTCGCGGCCGATTCCGCCACCCGCCCTCAACGTCCCTTATCGGGGGCGTTCCCCCCTCTTCGAGCCCCGAATCGCCCCCAACGTCCCTTATCGGGGGCGTTCCCCCCTCCTCGTGCCCCAACTCGCCCCCAACGTCCCTTACCGGG
>CAZEHU010000184.1:0-6236 GCA_964511605.1 uncultured Myxococcales bacterium | reverse complement strand
GAACGCGACCCCGCCGCGGCCGCGCCGGACGCCGCGCGCGCCGAGCGCACGCAGCTCCCCCTCGAGCACCGGCTCGAGGCCGGCTGCGCAAGTGGCGAAGAGGGCCAGGGGGGGCTGACGGCGCTTGGGCATGTCTCGGTGTAGCACAGGCACGCATCGACGATCGGGGCCTCGGGAACGTAGGCTGGGGCCGTGATCGTCGCGCGCCGGATCGCTCTCGGGACGCTCGTCCTGCTCCTCGCTGTGGGGACGGCCTCGGAGGCCGGCGCCAGGGCTCGCGGCGTGCCGGGCGGCTCGATCTCGCTCGGGCCCGTGGGGGGCTGGCAGATCACCTCGCCCGATGTGGATCTGTTGGGGGAGCGGGAGCGCGATGTTCGGCTGGACGACGCTCCCTGGGCGGGGCTGCGTCTCGGCCTCGGGTTGGCGCGGCCGCTGGCGCTCGATGTGACGGCGGCGTGGATGCCGGCGGGCACCCGCACCTCGGACGAGGAGGCCCACGTCTTCCACGCCCTCGGGGAGCTGAGCGCCCACTTCCTGGCGGGCCCCATCGTCATCGACATCGTCGGGGGCGCGGGGGTGAGCGCGCTGATGGCTGGCGACCTCGGCTCCGACGCGGACCTCCTCCTGTCCGCGGGCCTGGGGCTCCGGTGGATCACGGCTGGGGGTCGGATGGCGGTGCGGCTCGACGGCCGGGCGCTGTTCAGCGACTCCGTGGACGGGGCGCTGGCGGCCCACTCCCTCGGGACGCTCGGGCTGGATGTCTTCTTGTGGCGACCCGAGTGGCGCAAGGTCCCGCCGCCGCCCCCGGCGCCGCCCGCGGACATCGATGGGGACGGGGTGGCCGACGATGAGGATCGCTGCCCGGATGATGCTGGCCCGCCGGACGCCGCGGGCTGCCCGGATGGGGATGGGGATGGGCTGGTCGATCCCGACGACGCCTGCCCGGAGACCGCCGGCGAGCCCGAGCACAGTGGCTGCCCGGATAGCGACGGCGATGGCCTGCCGGATACGGTCGACGCCTGCCCTACGCTCTCGGGCTTCGAGCGCTACGGCGGCTGCCCGGATAGCGACGACGATGGGGTCCCGGACGGAGAGGATGCGTGCCCGCGCCTGAAGGGGGATGCGCGCGAGCGGGGCTGCCCAGCGCCCGATCCCGCGCTGCTCGCGGCGCTCGAGGGTCCCATGCCCGACGTCCTCTTCGAGGAGGGCACCGCCGAGCTCCAGCCCGGCGCCAACCCGGCGCTGAGCCGCCTGGCGGCGTTGCTCAGCCGCTTTCCGCAGATCGCGATCGAGGTCCAGGCCCATACCCACGCGAGGCTGGAAGCGCAGGAGGCGCACGCCCTGACCGAGGCGAGGGCGCGGGTCGTCCTCCAGGAGCTGATCGCGCTGGGGGCGGATCCCAGGCGCCTCACGAGCGTGGGCCTCGGCGCGGATCGGCCCCTCGCTTCGAATCGGACGAGGGCCGGGCGCGCGCGCAACGAGAGGATCGAGGTGAGGGTGGTGGAGGTGCCGTGACCGGGGGGGCCCTGGTCGCGGTCGTCGCCCTCTGTCTGGCGGGCTCGGGCGACGCGGCCGCCACCGACCCCGCTCACCCATCCGCCCGGCCCGCCCCGGCCCTCCCGACCGCCGGCCTCGCCCCCACCCTCCCCTCCACGGCGGCGGTCACGAGCCCCTACCGGGTCCACCTCGGTTGGGATCTCTCGATCACCGCTGCAGCGCTGGCTGGGACCGCCGCGATCCACGTCGCGGCCCCGAGCCGCACCAGGATCGGAGCGCCGGACGAACCCAACGCCCTCGACGCTACGGTCATCGGCAACCGCTCCCGCGGAGTCGCCGCCGCGACGGACATCGGGATCGGCACGATGCTGGCAGCACCCTTCCTCCTGGGGGCTGTGGACGCCTTGCTCGAGGAGCGAGAGGGCGCAGGCCGCGCCTGGCTCGAGGACTCGCTCATCGTCGCCGAGGCGCTCTCGGTCTCCCTGCTCCTCAATACCGGGACGAAGCACATCGTCCGCCGGCCTCGGCCCTCTGTCCACGCGCTCGCGGTCCCCGTCACCATCCCCATCAGGGGGGAGGGCCGGGTCGGCGCCGATGAAGGAGGCTCGGAGTCCGTCCCCTTCGACGACACCCTCTCCTTCTACTCCGGCCACTCCACGCTGGCCTTCACAGCCGCCACGGCGCTCTCCCGCACCTGGCAGCTCCGCCACGGCCCCGGCCGCTCCACGCGCATCGTCTGGGCCAGCTCCCTGGCCGCCGCTACCCTGATCGCCGCCGGCCGGGCGGTGGCCGGTAAGCACTTCTGGACGGATGTGGGGACCGGGGCGGTGGTGGGGTTCGCTGTGGGGTGGGGGGTCCCTGCGCTCCACCGATGAGGGGCCACGGACTCGCCCCGCGCGCACCTGGCCCCGCCCCCTGGTGGGACCCACCGGGAGCTCCGCGGTGCTAGGCCCGCCGCTCAGAGCCCACGGTCCAGATCCTGCCAGCTCCTCCAGAGCCTCTCGTAGTAGGGCCTCTTGACCCCACAATCCAGACAGCTCGCCGTACCCAACAGGCGCCGATCTCGGGGGATCAGGCATCGAAAGCAGAGGGCGTCGTAGGTCCCCGCGAGGGCCCGCTGGACCACGTCGGCCAGGCAGCCGATGAAGGCCGGGTGGAGGTCGAGGCCGCGGGAGGTGGAGAACGCCGCGGCGCCGGCCTCGAGGGCCATCTGGCGGTAGGTCTGGTCGATCTCGAAGAGGGTCTCGATGTGATCCCCCACGAAGCTGATGGGGACCACCAGGATGCGGGCTCCCTTGCGGCCGAGCTCGGCGAGGACCTCGTCGGTGGCGGGCTCGAGCCACTCGAGGGGCCCCACCTTGCTCTGCCAGGCCAGCGACCACGCTGCGGCGCCGAGGCGTTGCTCGGTCCCGTCCTCGGAGTCGGACAGCGCGGCCATGATGCGGCGGACCGAGTCCTGGACCTGCCGCATGTAGGGATCGCCTTGGCGGATGTAGCGCGAGGGCAGGCCGTGGGCGCTGAAGACGATGTGCAGCGGCGGCCTCGCGGCGCCGGCCGAGGCCTCGGCCGCGGGCAGCGCGGCGCTCAGGGGCGGCAGCGCCTGAAGCATGCGATCGCAGACCGCCCGGACGTAGCCGGGGTGATCATAGAACGCGGGCACGAAGCTGAGCGGCAGCCGCCGGCTGCCGAGACGCGCCTTCAGGGCCCGCGCCGTGCGGTTGTGTACCGAGCCCGTGGTCGTCAGCGAGTACTGAGGGAAGAGCGGCAGCGCGACGATCCGCTCGGCCCCCCCGGCCAGCGCGGCGTCGACGGCCTCCGGCACGAAAGGGGCCGTATAGGCCATGCCACAGTGGATGGCGGGTCGCTCCTCCCCGAGCCGGATCGCGAGCTCCGCGTCGAGCGCATCGGCCTGCGCGAAGGTCATCGATCGGAGCGGCGAGCCCCCGATCCGCTCGTAGTCCTTCTTCACGACGGGCGCGCGCCGGCGGCTCGTGCGCCCCGCGAGCCAGCGCTGGAAGCCCGGTCCGAAGGGCAGGTGGATCACGTCGGGATCGCTAAAGAGCTCGAAGAGGAAGGGCTCCACCTCGTCGGGCGCCTCCGGCCCTCCGAAGTTCAGCAGCAGCACCGCGCTCTTCATGCGCGGGCCTCCGCCCAGGGCCCGAGAGCGTCGGCGACCCAGGCCCGCGTCCGCATGCCCACGAGCGTGGTGGTGACGCCCGGTCGGGTCGCGGCCCACTCGATGGCGCTCGCGGCCAGCCCCGACAGCGGGGGCCCCGCCAGGTCCTCCGTCCCCTTGTCGCGGGCCGGCCGCTGTCGCCCGACCTCCTCGGCCACCCTGGCCGCCACGGGCCCGAGCCGCTGGGCATCACGATATGCGAGCTGGGCACGGGCGGCGTCGAGCAGGGACTCGACGGCATCGGTGAACTCCCCCATGCCCACCTCGGCGAGTCGAGGCCGGACGTAGCGACGCCGGTAGTCATCGAGGTCGAGCGCCGAGCCCATGTGGCGCATCGCGCGAGGGACCATCACCGACCAGTCCACGAGGCCGCCCTCCCACCGCTCCCGGAGGGCCGGCTCCATCGCCGCGACGCGCTGCCGTGCCCGGGGGAACTCTGCCGCCGCCCTGAACGGGCCCGGGTCCGCGAGGCGCAAGAGGCCGCGAGGCCCAAGGGAGTTCAGGGGTCGATTGCCCAGCACCGCCAGCACACGGCTGGCCGCGCGCCGCGCCACCTCGAGGCCTTGGCGCTCCACCGCGTTGATCGGGAGCTGGATCGCATGCATGCGCGCGCTGGGTCCCGCGCCTCGAGCGGCCGCTTCGAGCAGCCGATCGAGGGCGACATGGCGCGCCTCCGTGGGCGACAGCGCCAGGCCATTGGACGACACACCCCAGCCCCCGATCGCCCCGGACTCGGCCAACGCCTCCAGCGCGCCGAAGGCGTCGGCCAGGTGGCGGTAGAAGCGCTCCCTTCGCGCCTCGAGGGGAGCGCCCGCCCACGCTGGCGGGCCGGGATCGAGCAGATACTCCGGGTTGTGCAATAGGAGCGTGTCCACCCGCTCCAGCCCCGTCCGACAGCGGCTCACCTCCAGCGCCGGGCCGAGGAGGCGTGGATCGACCGAGTGGGCGTGGTCGGGCGCCAGGCGAGCGACAGCGGCGCCCGGATGATCCGCCAGCAGGCCCGCCATCGCCCCCTGCCAGTAGCCGACCTTGCTCACCACCACGATCGCGTCCCGCTGGACATGGCCCTCGCCCTCGAGCTCGCGGAGCACACGGCCCACGAGCCGCTCGGAGGCCCCGAGGCCGTAGTTCGTCGACGTGTCCACCAGCCGGACGCCCCCCAGGAGCGCCGAGCGCAGCGCGGCCCCGTGCTCGGGGACATCGTCTCGGGCCCGGTAGGCCCCGAACCCCAGCGCGCTCACCCGGCGTCCGGTGGTGGACCACGGTCGGGTCCAGGCCCCCTTCTCGGGTCGGGCCTGGCTGGAAGCGTCCTCGGTGTCGGGGGGAGGCGGGCTCATCGGCGCGATGCTCGCCGCGCTCCGGTTCCGAGACAAGGGGCGCTTCGAGGAGGCGCGCCTCGAGGTGGCCCGCCTCGGAGTCCCCGCCCTTGTCGCGAGCAGGCCCAGCAGACTGTGGTATGGGAGCCCCATGGCCCACGTCGATCTCGCTGGCTTCCGGCTCGCCTTGATGGCGCGCGCCTCCGACTCCGCCTCGAGGAGCCTCGATCACCTCGAGGACGGCGCCGTCAGCGGGATCCGGCGGCGCTACCTGGTGACCACGACCCACGGCGACGATCGCTCGACGGATGTCTCCTTCGTGGGGGATCGGGAGTCCTTCCGGGCCAGCGTGCACGGCCTCATGGTCCATGCCGCCGACGAAGCCTCTAGCTGGCTGATCCGCTGGACCCTGGGTCGCTGGCCCCGTGGCCCGCTGACCCTCGCCCTCCCCCTCGATCGTGCGCCGCCCCGCCTGGCGCTGGGCATCGTCGCCCCCCTCACCCCGACGCGCCTCGCTCTGAGCGAGGGGCCCGTGCCTCTCGACGCCGCTGGCGTCCGACACTTCCGCGCGCTCCACGAGGCCACGGGCGCCGAAGGCCTCATCGGCTGTCGTGTGCGCCTCCTCGACCGGGAGCCCGTGGCCCTCAGCGGCCGCTGGCCCCTCGATGCGGGGACCCCCGAGAGGCTCCTCGACGTCGCCGCCTCCTGGGAGCTCGAGGACGTCGCCCGTGACCTGGGCCTCCCCCTGCTCGAGGGGCTGCTCGAGGGCAGCCCCGAGGCGGAGATCACGCTCGAGGCCGCCTGGACCCCGGAGCCGGAGCCCTCCTTCGCCCTCGAGGTGGGCCCGCTGCC
Organism: uncultured Myxococcales bacterium; assembly: GCA_964511605.1. Taxonomy (GTDB): domain Bacteria; phylum Myxococcota_A; class UBA9042; order PHBI01; family JACKFB01; genus CAZEHU01. The sequence continues at coordinate 395 of CAZEHU010000184.1, read as the reverse complement.
CGCACGCCACGGCGTCGGGCTCGGGCGCGCCGCCCTGGGCGAGTCCGCGGGCGCAGCCCTCGCCCAGGCCTCGCGGGACCTCCACCAGCGCACCGCCTACCGGGTCCGCGTCGAGCTGGACGCGGAGGGGCTGGCGGGCGTGAGCCTGGTGCTCGGGCCTCGTGGTCAACCCGAGGGGCGAGGGCTCAAGGGGAGCTGGTAGCCGGCCCCGGCGGCGCGTCGGCCCTCGGCCTACGAGCAGCCCGTCGTCGAGCCGCAGGTGATGCACTTGAGGCAGGTGCCATTGCGGACGAGCGTCATGTGCCCGCACTCCCCACAGGCGTCCCCCTCGTAGCCCTGGAGGCGAGCCGCCTCGCGGGCGCTCGGGGCGCGCGGCGCCTTCGCGGGGCGCGACG
>CAZEHU010000183.1:0-6253 GCA_964511605.1 uncultured Myxococcales bacterium | reverse complement strand
CGCGAGGAGGTGGAGCTCGCCGATCCCCCCGCCGTCGTCCGCGGCACGGCGCTCAACCTCATCCTCGCCGGCCTCCTCTCCCTGGCCTTCATGGGCTTCGCCGGGCTCTTCTCCTCCGCCGCATGATGTCTGACCCCCTTACCACCGCCCTCGCCCTCCTCGCCCTCGTCGCCGCCTGCGTCGGCTGGGGCCTCGTGCAGCGCTGGGCCCGCCTCGTCGATCCGGAGTGCCAGGGCCCCAAGATCGGCTGCGCTCGACTCTCAGGTGGGGAGTGCTCGGGCCGCTGTGGCAAGCCCACGGACGACGTCGCCCGCCCGGCGTTGGAGCGGCCTGCATCTTGATTCACCTGGATCGGTGCATCAAGATGCAGCCATGCGCACCACGATCACGCTCGAGCCTGATGTCGCCCGCCTGGTCGAAGAGGCGATGCACAGGGAGCGCCGCTCCATGAAGGAGGTGCTCAATCGGGCCCTCCGCTCCGCGCTGGGGGGAGCGGGTCCCTCGAGGACCCAGCCCTATCGAGTCGACCCTCACCGGGCTCGCCTCCTGCCAGGCATCGATCCTGCCGGCTTCAACCGCATGATCGCCGACCTCGAGGACGCCGAGATCGAGGGACGCTTGCGGCGGCACGGGCCGTGATTGTCCCCGACGTCAACCTGCTCCTGTACGCCGAGATCGATGCTTTCCCCCACCACTCGAGGGCTCGTGCCTGGTGGGAGGGAGTCCTCGCAGGAGACCGCCAGGTCGGCCTGGCCGAGGCGGTGATCTTCGGCTTCGTTCGCCTCTCCACGAAGGCTGGCATCTTCGATCCCCCGCTCCATGTGGACGCCGCGCTCGCTCGGGTGGAGGCCTGGCTGGAGGAGCCTGGAGTGCACCTCCTGCGCCCCGGGCCCCGGCACCTCACGATCGCCTTCGGGCTGCTCCGCCGCCTCGGGACGGCCGGCAACCTCACGACCGACGTCCAGCTCGCCGCTCACGCTATCGAGTGCCGCGGAGAGGTCCACTCCAACGACAGCGACTTCGCGCGGATCCCGGACGTCCGCTGGCACGACCCGTTGGCCTGAGCTCTCCCGGGTCTCGTGCATCGGGTGCAGGTGGCGGCGGGCATGGCGCCTTGAGGCCCCCCGGGCCCTGTGCCAGTCTCCCGCGGCCCCGGGAGGCTCGGAGATTCTCTACCCTCGCTCGTTCCTGATCCACGTGCTGGCGCGGCGCCTGCCGGCGCTCGCGGTCGTGGTGGCCCTGGTCGCCGCCGGTGGGATGGGGAGCGTGGGCTGCGCGGAGCGGTGGGATCCGCCGGTGACCGAGGGACAGGACGTCAAGCTCACGATCCTGCACACCACCGACATCCACTCGCGGCTGCTCCCCTACGACATGACGGTCCTGGCCGGGGACCGGAAGCTCGGGCTCGAGCAGGAGCACGCGCCCTTCGGCGGCATCGCGCGCATGGCCCATGTCATCGAGCGCGAGCGCGCCAAGGCGCCCCGCTCCATCTACGTGGACTCCGGCGACTGCTTCCAGGGCGCGCCTATCTTCAACGCTTTCATCGGCGAGGCGGAGCAGCGGGCGCTGAGCCAGATGCGGCCGGATGCGGTGGTCATCGGCAACCACGAGTTCGACGAGGGCATCAAGAACTACGTCAAGCAGCTCGAGGACTGGGCGACCTACCCGCTCATCGCGGCGAACTACCTCTTCGAGTCCGACGAGCCCCTCGGGAAGATCGCCAAGCCGGTGGAGATCGTGAACGCCGATGGGCTCAAGATCGGCATCATCGGGGTCGCCAATTTCTCGTCGATCTCGTCGATCACCGATATCGGCAACTCGCTGAACCTCGTGCCCCTCGAGATCCACTCCATCGTGCAGGACTGGATCGACATCCTGCGCCCCAATGTGGACCTCATCATCGCCGTGAGCCACGCGGGCCTCGGGGAGGACGAGGAGCTCATCCGAGCCACCGAGGGCCTCGACATCATCATGGGTGGGCACCTGCACATCGTGCTGATGCCGCCCAAGGTCATCGAGGACAAGGCCGGGCGGCCGGTGATCCTCGCTCACTCCGGCGCCTTCGCGAAGTACGTGGGCAAGCTCGACGTGGTGGTCCGCGGCGGCGACGTGATCGCCCACGACTACGAGGTCTTCCCTATCGACAGCCGGACCCCGGAGGAGCCCAACATGCTGGCCCTCATCGAGCCCTATCGGCTGAAGCTTCACCAGCTCATCGACCTCGAGTCGGTCTACGGCTACGCGAGCCAGATCATTCGCCGCTTCGGCTTCGATGGCGGGGACTCGCCGCTGGGCAACCTCGTCGCCGAGGGCATCCGCCAGTACGCGCGCAGCGACTTCGGCATGACCAACTCCCTCGGCATCCGCACGGACCTGAACCCGGGTCCGGTGACCCTCGATCAGCTCTTCAACATCTTCCCGTTCAACAACTACGTCACGACCATGTACCTGTCCGGCGCGGACGTGCAGGCCCTGCTCGACTTCTCGACCCGCCGCTCCGCGGGGCGCGGCTGCGCGACCCAGATCCAGGTCTCGGGCATCGAGTACGTGATGGACTGCGCCTCCGACCCGCCCCAGGCGCGCGACGTGGTTTTCACCGACTGCGGGGACCCGGCCCTCGAGAGCAAGGAGGGCTGCGTGAAGATCCCGCTGGACCCCAACGCGGTCTACGAGATGGCCACCAACGACTACATCGCCCAGGGCGGCTCGGGCTTCACGGTCCTCAAGGTCAACAATACCCAGAACATCACGGACGTGGCCCTGCGCGACGCGGTCCTCGAGACCGTCATCCGCTCCGACCTCTGCGTCGACGCCTGCCGCATCGCCTCCGCCGAGGAGGGTGGCCAGCTCGCCCTCGAGGGCTGCACTACCTTCGAGCTCTGCGTCGAGGACCTCACCTCCTTCTACTCCCGCAAGTGCAAGCGGGTCGCCGAGACCTCCACGGAGGAACCCGCGGTCTCCGATCACTGCCCCCTCGACCTCGGCGGGGATTGCCGCAGCACGATGGAGTGCCTCGAAGCGGGCCTCGAGGGCACCACCTGCGCCTCAGGCCGCTGTGAGCGGATCTGCGTGGAGGACGCGGACTGTCCAGGCCACCACCTCCTCGCTGGGAGCGACCAGAGCCTCTGCATCGGCGGCTTCTGCACGCCCCGCACCGGCAGCCCCTGCGGGGACGACGTGGGCTGCCTGGACGTCGACGCCATATGCTCGAGCGGCGGCTGCCCCACCTGCGAGCTCGATGAGCAGTGCGCCGCCGGCCAGGTCTGCGCGGATGGGGCTTGCGTCGCGGCGGTCGCCCTCTGCGTCGATCACCGCTGCCGCCCCCGCTGCCAGGAGCACGAGGACTGTGGCGCCGGCCACCTCTGCGAGCTTGGGCGCTGCCTGCCGACCGCCTGCGAGACCCTCGTCGATGCGGGCGAGTCCTGCGAGCGCTTCGCCCACTTCGAGGCCCTGGCGCGCTGCCTGGCCGTGCCCTGCCCGAAGGCCTTCGCCGACGGCCGCATCAGCCGCATCCTGCCGGCCAACCTCGAGGACCTTCCCCAGGGCGACGAGCCGGACGATGATCAATAGGGCCTGGCTCCGGGCCGCCTCGTGCGGAGCGCTGTCGGCCCTGGTCGTGGCCGCCTGTACCGTCGAGCATCCGGTCTCGCCTGGCCTCATGAGCTTCGCCGTGAGCTTCGCGGCCGGGGGCGAGGCGCCCGATACCGGCACGGAGGAGGACCCCCTCGAGTACGTGGCGGGCGCCCCCTGCTCCAAGGACAGCCAGTGCCCCGAGGGGGAGCGCTGCAGCGAGACCGGCCAGTGCTCGATGGAGCTGCGCTTCGACGTCGTGGCGATGGGCCGCGACGGCGAGCCCTTCAACTATCGCGGCCCGGTGCACATCCGGGTGACCCCAGGGGAGGTGGCCAACCAGAGCGAGGTCTTCCTCATGGAGGGGGGGGAGGCGGAGAACGTCGTCGTGAACCTGGTGCGCGGTGTCGGCCCGACCCACGTCTGGTTTGAGCAGGACGGCTTCCAGCCCCTGGAATGGGCCGGAGAGGAGGTGCTCTACGGCCAGTGCAGCGACGGCATCGACAACGACGCGAACGGCCTCGTGGACCAGGCGGATCCTGGCTGCGATGGCACGGACGATGACCTCGAGGCCCCGGTCAACGGCTCCGCGGGCCTGTCGGAGACCCTGCACTTCCACGACCCCACCATCCGCGACGTGCAGCAGTCCGCCAGCCTGGTCGAGAGCCCGCTCCAGGGCCGCCAGGCAGAGATCTCGAGCGGCACCCTCGTGGTCACGAATGTCGTGGCCAACGGCTTCTACGTCGTCGACCTCGGCGCCAACGACGAGGAGGTGAACTACTCCGGCCTCTTCGTCTTCACCTTCTCGAAGCCCCAGGGCATCCACTACGGGGACGTGATCTGCTCGGTCTCGGGCGCCGTCGACGAGCACGTCGGCCATACCCAGCTCACCTTCCCTTCCTTCGAGCGCTACTTCCCCGGCAACGAGCTCTGCGAGGGAGTCGAGGGGCTCGATCCGGACGCCCAGATCCCGGATCCCTGGGAGCTGACGAGCCGCCTCGACGTCGAGGACCCGAAGGCCTCGAGCTACGAGGCGGTGGTGTACGAGAACAGCCTGCTCCTCGAGCGCTTCGAGGCGAACCTCGTGACCTTCACCGACGTGGAGGTCTCCACCCGCTTCATCGCCTGCGATCGGAACGGCAACGGCATCATCGAGCTCGGCGACGAGCGGGACTGCCGCAACGACTGCCAGGAGGACCCCCTCTGCACCGACCTCGAGGGCTACTTCCAGTTCAGCCAGTACGGCGGCCGCACCGCGGGCCGCAAGGTCATCTACGGCTCCACCGCCCTCGCCGACGACTTCAAGCCCCTCGACATCCCCTTCATCGGCGCGGCCGATGACAACGGCGCGTGCGAGCTGGCGGAGACCGACGACGGCTTCAGCGAGTACACCTGTCCCCCGACCACCCTCGAGAGCCTGACCGGATCCCTCCGCCACATCTACCTCTGCGGCGAGGACTGGGAGGAGGCCGAGTGCGATCTCCAGTTCTGGGTGGTCGATCCCCGCTTCGACGGCGACGTGGTGGTCGCGGAGTGAGAAGGAGACCCATCGTGACAGCCCCCATCCGCTGCCTGGCCCTGGCGCTGGTCGCCCTGCTCCTCGCTAGCCCGGCCTCGGCGGCGCCCGAGGCCCAGGCCTCTTCATCCGCCGCCGCCTTCGACAAGGTGCTGATCCAGCTCAACTGGGGCGACGACAACCTGCTCGTCGGTGCCGGAGAGACCCGCGAGTCGAGCCCGGAGCCCAACTTCGGGCGCTGCCCCCAGACCCAGATCGACGGGGTGCCGGGGCAGGACTGCGCGGAGGGCTCCTCGCGGCTCGGGCTCTACAAGGGCGTGGACATCGGGGAGCGCATGAAAGCCGAAGGCGCGCTGGTCCTCGGCATGGGCCTGAACACCGACCCGGAGTCCTCCAAAGCCGGCAGCGTCAACCTCTTCGACCTCGGCTCCTACGTCCGCCTGAGCCAGGGCCTCGGGGCCCCCGACACCCGCCTGTCGGTGGAGGCGTACCCGGTCGACGCCCGGCCGCTGCGCCTCGGCTTCGCGCCGGACATCGAGTGGGGCACCAAGGACGAGTTCCCGCGGAACTTCCGCAAGGGCCAGGCGCCCGGGCTGAAGCTGGCCTTCGAGGCCGACAGCTTCTACGCCTTTGCCGGAGCCAAGTCCGCGCTGATCAAGTCGCCCCTGGAGGTGGAGCTGTCGAGCGAGATCGGCAACCGCATCCTCTTCTCGACGCGCACCTTCTACGGGGTGCTGGGCGGCCTCGGCCTCACCATCGCCGAGGCGCTGACCCTCGAGGCCAACGGCGGCTTCTTCCACAAGGGCACGCTGACCAAGGAGGGGGTGCTCGGCAAGGACATCCTGTCCGGCGGGGCCTCCCTGCGGGTCGGCTATCGCAAGGGGCTACCCATCGGCCTGCGTGTCGACTCCGGGCTCTACCAGCGCTCGAACGCCGGGGCCCAGGTGCTCGAGCCGGAGGCCTACGACACCGGCCTCTCGTACGCCGCCACGGCAGAGGGGACCTGGCGCATCCAGAACCTCAGCGACTTCGAGTCCCCGGGCTCCACCGCCCTCGAGGACGCGGTGGCCGGCCACTTCGGCTTCAAGCTGCGCTACGACAAGACGCGGCTCCACCTCGAGGCGCGCATGCGCTCGCTGACCTACATCACAGCAGAGGTGCCCGGCT
>CAZEHU010000182.1:0-6263 GCA_964511605.1 uncultured Myxococcales bacterium | reverse complement strand
TCTGCCGGCATGCCAAGAGCGCGCTGCGTGGCGCCGACGGAGGCCAGACGCCCTCCGCGGTGGCGTGGCACCGGGTGACGACCTCGCTGACGGGGAGCCTGGAGGATGTGGTGGCGCGCGAGCTGGGCGGGGGAGCTGCGGGCGCCGAGCGCCGCGAGCTCTTCTTCGGTCCCTACGTGCTGCGCCCGCTGGCCGGTTGGCCGAGCCTGGATGGGTTGGAGCGACTGAGCGGCGCGCTTCTGGGGTTGCCCTCGGGCCCGGCGCGAGGGGCGATCACGTTGCTGCGGGACGACCCCGCGCGCGCGGACATCCTGTTGAGGCGAGTGGGGCAGGTGCTGGGCTCTCGGGGCCTGGACGATCGGAAGCGCTGGAGCCAGCTCCTGGCCGCGCTGGAGGCCCTCGGGGGCGGTGACGCGGGCGAGGCCCGCTGGTGGGTCCCGCGGGAGGGCGGCGGGCACGCCACGCCGCTGCACGACGCCTGGGTGTGGAGCCGGATGGCTCAGCGAGGCTCGACAGAAGACGGAGAGGGAGGCTGAGGTCATGGCGACGCTGATCCTCGAGCTGCACGAGCTCTGGCACGCGGGCACGGGCCTGGGCGACGGGCCTGGCGCGGACGCCCTGGTCTACCGGTCCACGGAGGGTTTCCCGATGCTGCCCGGGCGCTCCGTCAAGGGGCTCTTGCGGGAGGCCTGCATGGTCCTGGAGGAGGTCGGGGCCCTGGCCGCCGGCCGGGTGGACGTCCTCTTTGGGGACTCGGGGGACCCGGAAGCGTCGCCGGGTGATCGGCGCTTCACGACGAGCCCGGGCTGCTTGCGGGTGAGCGACGCGACGCCCTGGGCGGGTCCCGGAGAGCGTGCGGAGTGGGCGGGGTGGGCGCGCGGGAATCGCGCTGCTTTGGCGCAGCTCACCACGACCCTGGCGTCGACGGCCTTGGACGAGAGCGGCCGGACGCGGAACAAGACCCTGCGGACCGTCGAGTACGCGGTGCCGATGACGCTCTACGCCCGGTTGTCGAGCCAGGACCCGGAGGCTTTGGCGGACGTGGGGAGGGCGCTGCCCCTCCTGCGCGCCTTGGGGACGCGCCGTCATCGGGGGTTCGGGCGCTGTACGGCGCGGCTCGAGGAGGTGGGTCATGGGTAGCTCGAGCTTCGACGTGGAGCTGATCGGCGACGTGGTCCTGAGCGCGAGGGGGGCGACCCTGGGCGGGCACTCGAGCCTGAGCTACCTGCCGGGGCGGGTGTTGTTGGGCGCGGCTGCCTCGCGCTCCTACCGGGAGCTGGAGGAGGCTGGACTGGCCTTCCACGTCTTCCACAGCGGGCGGGTCCGCTTCTCGCCGGCCTACCCGGTGACGTCCGGGGGCGAAGCGACCGTGCCGGTGCCGCTCTCGCTGCACCGGGAGAAGCTGGCGATGGGCGGGGACGGCAGGGTGGAGGTCCACAACCTGGCGCTGCCGGTCGAGTGGCCCGAGCAGCCCGCGCAGCTCCGGCAGGGGTACGTGTCGGACGGAGCCGAGCGGGTCGACCCGCCGCGCGACTACCGGCTGAAGTCCTCCCGGCGGATCCGTGAGGAGGGCCGCGGCAAGGAGGAGAAGGACAAGCCCCATGGCGCGCTCTTCGGCTACGAGTCGATCCGTGCCGGAGCGCGCTTTCGCTTCGAGGTGGTGGTCGATGAGGGGCTGGGGGCGCAGGTCGAGGAGACGCTCGTCCGTGCGCTGACCGAGGGGCCGCTCTTCCTGGGGCGCTCGCGCTCTGCCGAGTACGGGGAGGTTCGTATCACGCGGACCGAGGCGCCGGTCGGCCTCACGGGTGGCTCTGCGGAGGGCGAGGAGGTCTCGTTGCTGCTGGTGAGCGACGCCGCCCTGCGGGACGCGCGGGGGGTGATCACGGCGACGCCGGCGCCGGAGCTCTTCGGGCTTCGGGATGCGCGCCTGGTGGCCGCCCGCAGCTTCGTCCGCGCGCGACGCTGGTCGCCCTTCAACGGGCAGTGGGGGCGGCATGGCGTGGAGCGTCAGGTGCTGGTGGCGGGGAGCGTGCTGACCTTCGCCGGGCTGAGCGTGGGGGATCGACGAGCTCTGGAGGGGCTCGAGCAGACCGGGGTCGGCGACCACCGGGCGGAGGGGCTGGGTCGGGTGCTGGTGGCGCCCGTGCTGCTGGCCCGGGAGCGTTTCGCATTGGTCGATGCGGGGGCCGGCAGAGTCGCGGTGGCGCCCGTCGAGGTGGGCTCGCGGCCGGCGCCCCACCCCCTGCTTGCGTGGGCCGAGAAGCGGGAGGCGGCCCGCCGGGTCGACGAGGACGCCTTCAGCGCCTCGCTGGAGTGGAAGCGGCGACTCTCGCGCCACGCCGCCGAGGTCGGGCGGGCCCAGTGGGGGCACCTGCGGGAGCTGGCGGCGCAGACCCGCGACGGGGAGGCGCTGCGCGCGCGGCTCTTTGGCAAGGGGGGCGAGCTCCGGAAGGGCGTGGCGGCCAGGCGTTGGCGGGGCGCGGTGCGCGTGCTGGAGAGCTTGAGCGAGGGCCACGACCAGGACGCGACGCTGGCGCGGGTCGTCGAGCTGACCGCTTGGCACCTGCTTCGCCACGTCGATGGCAAGGAGGACAAGGCATGAGCGGCCTGTCGACGGTACGGGACATCGCGAGGGTGGACGTGGAGCTGACCTCGCCCTTGGCGATCGGGACCGGGGGCAGCCGGGACGACCTCCTGGACGCGGAGCTCGTGGTGGACCTGGGTGGTCTGCCGGTGATCCCCGGGACCTCGCTGGCCGGGGTGCTACGTGCCGCGTGGCGGGCGAAGCACAGTGCGGAGGAGGCGGCCCGGATCTTCGGATCGACGCCCCGGCCGGGTAGCGACGGCGTGGACTCCTCTGTCGTCGTCAGCTTCGGGCACCTGCACGACAGCCGTGGGCGCCCCGCTCCGGCGCGCACGAGCGACGAGCGCTTGGCCGATCCCCTCCTGCGGGCGGCCCGTGTGCCGATCGTGCGGAACCATGTTCGGATCGGCGCGCGTGGTGCCGCGGACGGGCGGGGTCTGTTCGACGAGTGTCTCGTCGGGCGGGGGCATCGCTTTCGCTTCGAGCTGGAGGTCCGCGACCAGGGCGCTGAGGTTCTGGAGGAGCTGCTGGGCCTCCTGGCGTCGGGGCGGGTTCGGCTCGGGGGCAAGACGCGGCGTGGCCTCGGTGGGCTGAAGATCGTGGAGGCGTGGCGGCGGCGCTTCGACCTGAAGAGAGCGGACGACCTCCGACTGCTCGGCATGCTCCCGGTCGACGTGGCGGCCGTGGTGCCGGCGGGTGTCTTGCCGCGCTTCTCGCTGGCAGAGGGCGTGGCTGGTGGGCTCCGGGCGACGTTGGCGCTACGTGCCCGCTCCTCGTGGATCATCGGGGGTGGGGTTCCCCTGGCCGACGACACGCGCGAGCGGGTCAAGAGCGGGCGCGGCGAGGAGGTCGAGAGGTACGAGTCGGTGGCGCCGGACATGGTGCCTTATCGCGAGCCTCGGGTGCTCTGGAGGGACGGCGTCGGCCGCCTCGATCGCGAGGGCGCGAAGGAGCTCCTGCCTGCCACCTCCCTCAAGGGGGTCCTGCGTCATCGCACGGCCTACCACCTGAACGCGATGGAGCTGCGGGAGGGTGGGCGCTTCGCGGAGGACATGGAGTCCAAGGAGCTGGAGGCGCTCGACGCCCACCGCCACGAGGGTCTGCGCTCGCTCTTCGGGTGGGTCGATACGAATGCCCGCTCCCAGGAGGGTGAGGCTGGTCGCGTGTTCATCGAGGACGCCTACCCGCCCGGCAAGGTCCCGCACGGGTTCCAGGACCACGTCTCTTTGGATCGCTTCACCCAGGGCCCCTTGATGGGGCACCTATTCGACGAGCGTCCGTGCTTCGGGGGGGACTTCCGGGTGCAGGTGCACGTGGAGGACCCGAAGGGGGCCGTGCCGCCCGTGGTGCGCAAGGCCTTTCAGCGGGCGCTGGAGGACCTGACCTGTGGCCGGCTGCGGATCGGCGGTGGCGCGGGGCGCGGGCATGGGTGGTTCGAGGACAGCGGGAGCCTCGAGTGGAGTGATGGCGGCGCGTGGGTCGCGGGAGGGAAGCCATGAGCGTGGAGTGGATCCGGGAGGTCTTCGAGGATCCGAGGTGGAGCGCGGCGCTCGGCCCTGCGCCGGAGCGCGGGGAGATCGTGGTGGTCGGCCGCGAGGAGATCGACCTCGACGGTGAGGTTCGGCTGGCGCTCGCCAGCTTCGGTGGCGAGGGCTGGGTGGCCACGGCTGACGAGGTCGCCGAGGTGCGGGATGGCGAGCTGCCGCCGGGCCGTCCGCTGTGCGCGGAGTTGGTGAGGGGCTCGCGGAGCCTCCACCTGCGTCTGGAGGGTGCGCGCTTCGTAGCGGCGACCCTCGAGCGGCGGGAGGGTGAAGGCGTCGTGCGGATCGAAGAGAGGGTTCGCCAGGGCCGGGCGGGCGGGACGGTGCGCTACGAGGTGCTCTGGGAGCCGGGGCCTGACGGGCTGCGGCCGGCGCTGAGTCGTCTCGCCGGGATGTCGAAGGGGGAGGGAGCGTCATGAGGGATCGAGGCGGCAGGCGGTATCCGGATCGGGTTCGGGCTCCTTATGGCTTCGTGCCGCTGAGCTCGGAGGTGGTGATCCCGGACTGGGGCGACAAGGTCCACCACGACGTGCCTTTCTCCGATGGGTGGAGCGGGTGGTTCGACCTGGTGATCGAGGCGGAGACGCCGATCTTCACGCGGGGCTCGAAGAAGAGGGAGTCTCGGAAGGAGGTGCAGAAGTTCTTTCGGCTGCCGAACGGGATCTGTGCCCTGCCGGGGAGCTCGATCCGGGGCATGCTGCGGAACGTGGTGGAGATCGCCTCTTTCGGGCGGATGAGCCGCGTGACCGACCGTCGCTTTGGTTTCCGGGACCTGAACAACCCGCACCTGTATCGGAACCACATGTCGGACATCGTGCGGGGGGATCCCTCGCCGATGGTGGAGGCGGGGTGGCTCACATCCACCGGGGACGCCAAGGACCCGGAGGAGCAGGCCTGGCGCCTGGAGCCTTGTCATTTCGCGAAGGTGGAGTACGGGACCCTGGAGGACCTCGCGCGGGAGCGGGGCGTGAGGGGCTTCCGTCCCGGGAAGAAGCAGGGGGCGCACGAGAAGTACGAGGCCTGGGGTGCGGCGAGCCGGGTGGCGACGCTCCCGGTGAGGGTCATCCTGGCGCCTGGCGAGGTGGGGAAGAGGACCCGGGTCGCGCGGCTCGGAGCCTACGGCAAGGTGGACCTCGGTCGGGGCGCCGTCGGCGAGGGAGAGCGGGGTACCCTGGTCTTCACGGGCCAGCCGCAGGAATACGACTCCCGGAGGATGCGGTCGCCGAAGCGCAAGGGCGCGGGGAATCCCAAGCACCACGACTTCTTCTTCTACGGGAGGGCCGGAGAGGGGTTCGCGGTCCCGGGCGCGATCCGCGATGGTTTCCTCTCCGCGCACGCCGACACGGGGCAGCAGCACAAGCTGGACATCGGCAACTACAACAAGGAGTGGCAGCACCATCGCGCGGCGCTGGAGCGGGGCGGTCGGGTGCCGGTCTTCTTCCTCCGGCAGCGGCCGAAGGAGGGGGGCGGCGAGCCCGTGCTGCGGGCGATGGGGCTGGCGATGATGTTCCGGCTGACCTACGAGCACTCGCCGAGGGAGCAGGCGGAGCGGCACCAGGAGCAGGGGGAGTGGGCGCCCGAGGGGTCGGAGGCCACCGGCCTGGACCTCGCTCAGCTCGTCTTCGGGGAGGTGCGGCCGGATCCGAGCGGTACGTCCGGGAGCCCGAGGACCCAGGCGTTGCGGGGTCGGGTGAGCATCGAGACGGCGCCGGCCGATCGGCAGCTCCACGAGCTCGAGGTGGTGAGGGCGGCGCTGACCGCTCCGCGTGCCACCTACTACCCGTCCTACGTCCGCCAGGAGCGCTACCGGGAGGGCAAGGCCGGGCGGGACCGGCAGAGCTCGAAGCCGCGGTACGCGACCTGGATGGACGAGGACGCTGTGCCGCGGGGGTGGAAGCGGTACCAGCAGCGGGAGGAGCCGGACCTGCGACCTCCGTTGCCGCGGGACAAGCAAGGCAGGGAGCTCCTCAACGTCGTCACGGAGTTCAAGCCCCTCGCGGCTGGAGCGCGTTTCCGGACCCGGGTCCACGTGCACAACCTGCGGACCGTGGAGTTGGGGGCGCTGGTGTGGGCGTTGGACTTCGGGGGCCTTCGCCTCGACGAAGATTCGGAGCGCCTCGCCCCGCGCCATGGCTTCG
>CAZEHU010000181.1:0-6279 GCA_964511605.1 uncultured Myxococcales bacterium | reverse complement strand
CGCTACTTCCTCGCGGTCTTCCTGGCTCGCCAGCTCACGGTCGTCTGGGTGCTCTGGGACTTCGAGGAGGAGGTGGTCCGAGGCAAGCTGGCCTTCCGCCTCGTGCAGCCGCTCGACCCCGGATGGCACCACGTGGCCGAACACGTCGCCGAGCGGGGAGCCCGGCTGCCTTTCGTCGTCTTCCTCCTGGTGCTCTTCTTCCTCCTCTACCCGGAGGCCCTCTGGGTGCCCGCGGCGGCGGATGTCCTCGGCTTCCTCATCGCCTGCGCGGGGGCCCTCGCCCTGCGCTTCCTCATCCAATACACCTTCGGGATGCTGGCCTTCTGGACGGAGCGGGCCACCTCCTTCCAGCGCCTCTGGTTCATGCTGTACCTCTTCGGCAGCGGCATGGTGGCCCCCCTCGAGGTCTACCCGGAGCTCCTCCGCGAGGTGGTCCTCTGGACCCCCTTCCCATACCTGGTCTACCTGCCGGCCCGCCTCCTCACCGGGGGGGCCACGGGGCTCGGCCAGGCCGCCCTGGTCGCGCTCGTCTGGGGCCTGTCGATCTTCGCGCTCAACCGGCTGCTCTGGCGCGCCGGGCTGCGCCGCTTCTCGGCCATGGGGGCCTGAGGTGGCCATCGCGGGCGGCACGCGGCGCCTCGCGCGCATCGTCGGCCTGTTCTGGGGCACCTCCGTGGCCGCGGAGATGGAGTACCGAGCCAATTTCGTGCTGGCTGCGCTCACCTCGACGGCGGACATCGCCGGCAGCCTCTTCGGCCTCTGGCTCTTCTACAGGACCGGCTACACCTTCTCCGGCTGGAGCTGGGAGGAGGCCCTGGTGGTGCTAGGCGTCTTCACGATCCTGCAGAGCTTCGTGACCTGCCTGCTCACCCCGAACCTCAGCCGCATCGTGCACCACGTCCGGGAGGGCACGCTCGACTTCGTCCTGCTCAAGCCGCTCGACGCCCAGATCTGGCTGAGCCTGCGCTCGGTCTCCCCGTGGGGCCTGCCGGACCTGCTGATCGGCGCGGGGATCGTGGCGTGGGCCGGCGGCCGGGCGGGCGCAGAGCCGATGGGACTGCTCGCGCTCCTACCGGCGCTCCTCTTCGCAGCGCTGAGCCTCTATGGCCTCTGGTTTGCGCTGGCGACCACGAGCGTCTGGTTCGTGAAGGTCTACAACATCACCGAAGTGCTGCGCGGCCTGCTGGACGCGGGGCGCTTTCCTGCTGCGGCCTATCCGCCCGCCTACCGCCTCTTCTTCACCTTCGTCGTGCCGGTCGTCTTCCTGACGACCGTGCCGGCGGATGCCCTCCTGGGCCGCGGCACCGCCCCGTGGCTCCTGGGTTCCGCGCTCTTGGCGGCCCTGACCCTGCTAGGCTCCCGCCTCTTCTTCCGCTTCGCCCTGCGCCACTACACCTCGGCCTCTAGCTGACCCGCTACGCCTCGGCGTCCAGCGGACCCAAGGCGCGCAGGAGCGTCCGGAGGGGAGCGCCCGTGGCACCCGGCCCGCCACCGGGGGCATCCCCTGCCCAGTTCCACGTGCTCGCGAAGATGTCCAGGTGGACCAGGGGCGCGTCGGTGAAGAAGCGCAGGAAGTGGGCGGCGTTCCGGGAGCCGGCGCCGCGACTCGCGTGCTTGGGCAGCCGCGCCGTATTCAGGAGGTCCGCCTCCTTGTCCACGTTCGCCTCCCGATGCCAGAGGCGCGACGGGAAGAAGTGAAGATCCTCCCCCAAAGCCGCGGAGGCAGCCCGCAGCCGCGCCTCGAGCTCCACGTCCGCGAAGTGGACCGGCGTCGCGTAGGGGCCATAGGCGATCAGCGCCGCGGTGGTCAGCGTCGCGAAGCAGATCACCTGGGAGGGCTGATGCCGCTCGCTCGCCCAGCTCAAGCCATCGGCCAGCGCCAGCCTCCCCTCGGCATCGGTGTGATCGATGCGCACGGTGAGGCCTCTATGCCCTCTGACAAGGCTGCCGGGCCGCATCGCCTCCTCACCGATGGGGTTCTCGCACGTGGGCAAGACGCAGACCCAGGGCTCGTCCGCCTCTGACTCCACCAGGGCCCGGAAGAGCGCGAAGGCCAGGGCGGACCCGGCCATATCGTTCTTCATCATGCTGACGAAGCTCTCGTAGGGCTTCACGTTGATGCCCCCCGAGTCGAAGGTGATGCCCTTTCCGAGCAGCATGCGCGGCGGGCGCGGGTCGCCCGGAAGCGAGCGCGCCACGACGAGCCGGGGCGGGGAGATCCGGCTCGCGCCCCCCACGGCCCTCAGGAGGTTCAGCCCCTCGCTCTCGAGGCGCTCCTCCGCGAGGATCTCCACCTCGACGTCCTCCCGAGCCGCGGCCCAGTCGGCCACATCCCGCGCGATCGCCAGGCTGGTGCGGGTCGTCGGATCCTCGTCCACCCAGCCGCGATAGGTGTCGAGGGCCGAGGTCCAGGGCTCGAGGTCGGCCGGTCCCCCGCCCAGGCTGCCCTCGCCACGGGTCGCCAGGTGGTGATCGAGGGCCAGGGTCCGCCGGGTCTCGACGGGCAGGCCCGGGCCCAGCTCGAGGTGGGAGCCCGGCAGGTCGAAGGTGCCGCCGAGGCCCGAGGATAGCTTGGCAGCCACCCAGCGCTGCTCGGCCACGGAGGCCTCCGGCAGGACGAGCGTGGCACGCACGCCGCCCGCATCGGCCCGCTCGAGCGCCGCCCGCGCCGGCTCGATCGTCTCCAGCGGGATCGCACCCTTGGGCAGCGAGGCCCCGGGCGCGAGGAGGCTCAGGTGCAGCCGGGGGTCGCTCATCTCGTGCTCCTCCGAAAGGGAAGGGACGATGGCGCGCGCCGCCCGGCGCCGCAAGGGAGGCGTGCCGCACCCGCCTCCTCCCGCTGCCTGGCCGTCGCCGGTGCGAGGTCCCATACTCCCGCCGTGTCCCTCGAGATGGTCATCGCGGCCCTCAGCGTCCTGGTCCACGTGGCGGTGATCCTGCGCTACGTGCTGCCGGAGAGGAGGGAGCCCAGCGCCACCCTGGCGTGGCTCCTGGCCGTGGTCTTCCTGCCCTTCCTGGGACTCGTGCTCTACCTCCTCGTCGGCCGTCGCCGCTTCGTCGCGCGCCACGAGGCCATCGAAGAGGTCGAGGCGCGCGTCGACGCCCTCCTCGAGGCCCGCGCGGAGGAGGGCTGGGGGGCCGACGGTGTGCCGGCGGCGCCCGACCCGCGCACCGCCGATCTGCTCGCGCTGGCTTCGGCCACCACCCGCGCTCAGATCACCGGGGGCAATGCCAGCAGCCTGCTGATCGACGGGGCCCGGACCTATCGCCACATGCTCCTGGCGATGGAGGACGCCCGCGACCACATCCACGTGATCTTCTACATCTGGCGTGATGACTCCGCGGGTCTCCAGCTCCGGGACCGCCTGGTTCGCCGAGCGCAGGCGGGCATCGAGGTGCGGGTCCTCGTCGACGCCATCGGTTGTCTCTCGCTGCCCTCCGATTTCTTCGCGCCGCTCATCGAGGCCGGTGGCCAGGCCGCCCGCTTCTCGCCCGTACGTCTGCCCCTCCGCTGGCGACGCCGGGATCGGGTCAACTACCGCAACCACCGTAAGCTGGTGGTGATCGACGGGAGGGTGGGTCTGACCGGAGGCATCAACGTCGGCCGGGAGTACCTGGGTCTGAACCCGGACATCGGCCGCTGGCGGGATACCCACGTTCGCCTCGAGGGCTCGAGCGCCTTGAGCCTCGGCCGCACCTTCATCGAGGATTGGCTGCACGCGACCGGGGAGCTCCTCGATGCTCCCCGCTACCTGCCTCAGCCCCTCGCGCCGCCGCCGGGGCAGGAGGCCGTGCTGGTGGTGCCCTCGGGACCCGACCAGCGCTGGGGCGGGGTGCTCCGCCTGCACGAGCGCGCCATCGCGCAGGCCACGCGTCGCGTCTGGATCACCAATCCCTACTTCCTGCCCGATCGCGTGATGATGGCAGAGCTCGAGACGGCGGCCCTCCGCGGGGTCGATGTGCGCATCCTCGTGCCCCAGCGAACGGACTCTCTCGTGGTGACCCTCGGCTCGGTCTTCTACCAGGCCGAGGTGCTCGAGGCGGGCGTGAAGATCTACCGCTACGCGCGCGGCTTCGTACACGCCAAGACCCTGGTGGTGGACGACTGGCTGGCGAGCGTGGGCTCCGCCAACATGGACATGCGCTCCTTCCACCTGAACTTCGAGCTCCAGACCTATCTCTTCGACGAGGAGCGCGTCCGGGAGCTGGCCAGCCACTTCCTGGACGATCTGCGCCACGCCCACCGTGTCGAGCTCGAGACCCTGCAGGCCCCGGCGCGCGCGCCCGAGCGACTGCTCGCGTCGATCGCCCGCCTCTTCGCGCCCCTGCTCTGAGCGTGTCTGATCCGAGTGGGGGGGCAGGTCCCTTGGGGGTCCCTCCCACCGAGGGGTTCTACCGCGCGCTCGTGGGAAGTAGAGTCGCGGGATGAGCGGGGCAGAGCCAAAGAAGGTGGAGGGCCGCGCGGCCCCCGACTCCAGAGCCGGAGCCGGAGCCGAGATCCCGCCCCTGCTCGAGGAGCTCGCGCGAGTCCTCCCGGATACGCTCTACAGCACGCTCGCCTCCGGAGAGGTTCGCTACGTGGGCCCGGCGATCGAGGCCCTGACCGGCCACCCGCCGGAGGACTTCCTCCGGGATCAGCACCTGTGGGCCCGCCTCGTGGTGCCCGAGGATCTGCCGATCGCCCAGGAGCTCATGGCCTCCCTGCTCATCGAGGGCAGCCCGCAGGAGGCGGTCTACCGCCTCCGCCACGCGGGAAGCGGGAGGATCCGCCACGTCCTCGATCGCGCGGCCCCCGTGCGCGAGGCCGGAGAGCACGCGATCCGCATCCACGGTGTGCTCATCGACATCACCGATCGGGTCGAGGTGGAGATGCGCCTCGAGGTCTCCGAGCAGCTCCGCGGCCTCGGCCAGCTCGCCCGTGACGTGGCCCATGACTTCAACAACCTTCTGGTCACGATCCTCGGCCATGCTGATCTCTTGCTGAGGAGCGTCGACGAAGGAACGGCGCCCGCCAAGGCCCTCGGTCGCATCATCAGCGCCGCCGAGCGAGGCACCACCTTGACCGAGAGGCTGCTGGCATTCGCGCGAGGATCGACGACCAGCGACGTGCAGGACGAGGTCCGGCTCGGTCCACTCCTCCAGGACGTCGCGGCCGAGGTGAGGACCGATCTGGCCGACGCCCTCCGCCTGGAGGTGGTGGTGCAGGGGCTCCCGGCGAGGGTCTCGGGTCACTCGGAGCGCATCGCGGACTCGGTCCTGCAGCTCCTGCACAACGCCGGCGAGGCCTGCGCTGGTGATCGTGGTACGGCTATCAGCCTGATCCTGCGAGCGGGGAGCGCGGAGGAGGCCGAGCGCATCGAGGCCCCCCACGCGGTGGTCGTCGAGGTGGTCGACGATGGACCCGGTATGGGGGCCGAGGTGGCGAGCCGCGTCTTCGAGCCCCTCTTCACCACGCGCGGTGCCGAGGGCGGCCGCGGCCTCGGCTGTGCTATCGCGTTCAGCGTCGCCGCCGATCACGGCGGGCTGCTCGAGGTGGAGTCCGGCCAGGGAGAGGGCTCGACCTTCCGCATGATCCTGCCCGCGCTGGAGCCCGAGCAGGCGGCCGCGCAGCGTCCTCGGAAGCGATCGGGGCGCCGTCGCGTCGACTCCTCCACGGTGGTCGTCGAGCGCGAGCCGGATCCCGACACCCCTCGGATCCTGGTGGTCGACGACGAGCCCAGCGTGCGCGGCCTGCTCAAGGATCTGCTCGAGGGGGCCGGGTACCACGTACGCGCCGTGGCCAGCGGCGTAGAGGCGCTTGCCGAGGTGCGCGAGCACCCGGAGCGCTACGTACTGGTCCTGCTCGACGTGATGATGCACCCCATGGACGGCACCGCCGTCTGGGCCCGGCTCCGGGACCTGGCCCCTGAAGTGCCCGTGCTCTTCTGCACCGGCCACTCGGATGCAGAGCGCATCGCCAGGCCCGAGGCCCTCGAGCAGGAGGGGGTGGTGGCCAAGCCCTTCCGAGCGGCCCACCTGATCCAGGCAGTGCGAGCACACGCGGCTCGAGCGCCCGCCTCCCCAGGGGTCGGCGCGTCGTGAGCGGCTCGGGGGCGCAGGCTGACCGCATAGCGGCCCTTCGCGCCTTCTACCTTCCCCTCGGAGGGAGCTCCTCCTCGGCACGTCGGGTGGGCTGGCGCTCCGCTATCGGCCACCAGCTCCGTATCCGCTGGGCCCTCGAGGCTGCCGGCCTCGTGCCGCCGGACGGCCACTCCGGGACCGACGCGGGGATCCGCAGCT
>CAZEHU010000180.1:5931-6282 GCA_964511605.1 uncultured Myxococcales bacterium | reverse complement strand
ACCGCCGGCCGAGGCGCCGCCGCCGGCCGAGGCGCCCTCCGGGGGGCTCGAGCTCCCCCTGACCGCCTGGGCCCTCGGCGGCGCCGCGGTGGCCACCGGCTCCGCCAGTGTGTGGCTCTTCCTGGAGGCCCGGGACTCCGCCGCGGAGGCCCGGAAGATCGCGGCCGGCGGCGGCACCCGGAAGGACTGGGACCTGCCGGTGGAGGCTGCCCAGGCCGAGATCCTCGCCTCCAACGTCGCCGCAGGCCTGACGGGGGCCCTGGTCGCCGGCGCCCTGGTGGTGGCCATCCTGGCCCATCGACAGGGGGCGCCGGCCGCAGCGCCCCATGGGGCCGGAGAGGAGCGCGAGCC
>CAZEHU010000180.1:5268-5921 GCA_964511605.1 uncultured Myxococcales bacterium | reverse complement strand
ATCGCACCGGCGGCCTCCGGCGTGGTGCTCGGCGGGCGCTTTTAGGAGGCCGTACCGCATGGGGGCGTCGAGACGCCGGCGAAGCAATGCGGTACAGCCTCCGAGCCTCGCCGAGCACCACATCGGAGACCATCGGCGACCCAGCGGGCCAAGGGCGTGCTCATCAGGGTGAGCTGCTGGTCGGGGTTCTGTGGGCCGGCGCGGGCGGTAGCCCGCGTGCCCCCCGTCGTCGGTGAGCGCCGCTCGTCTTGGCGAGAGGGTCGCGTCGTGTGTCCCCGCCCGTGGATCGCGGCAGGGGACCTACCACACCCAACGGACGTCGTAGCGATGCAGGCTCCGATCGGCGGTGACGAGTCGGAGGCCGCGTACGCGGGCTTGGGCCACGAGGAGACGATCGAGGGGATCGCGGTGGTGGACGGGCAGGCGCGCCACCTCGCAGGCCGCGGCGTGTCCGAGCGGGAGATGGCGGGCCCCCAGACGAGCCCGCGCCCGATCGATGGCGGGCTCGGAGAAGACCCGCCTCGGGAGCTTGCCGATGGAGACCTTCACCGCGATCTCGGAGGAGCCCACAGCGCTCCAGAACAGCTCGTGGTCTCTGTCCTCGAGCACGGCACGGGCGCTCCCAGAGAGACGCCCGGGCTCCGCGATGGACC
>CAZEHU010000180.1:4148-5258 GCA_964511605.1 uncultured Myxococcales bacterium | reverse complement strand
ACCAGACCAGGACGTGGGCATCGAGCAGATACCCCGAGCCCTCAGGGATCCCCATCGCCTACGAGGCCTCTGTGCCAATCCGCCTCTTCCTCGGCGGTCATGGGCTCGAGCAGGATATCGCCGTAGCCTGCGAACTCTGGAGCGAAGCCCAGCTCCCGCCAGGGCGCGCGGTCCCGGCCCCCCTCGGGCACGAGTCGAGCGACGGGGCGCCCACGCCGCGCGATGACGATCTCCTCTCCCCGCTCTACGCGCTTGATGAGCGCGGAGAGGCGAGTCTTGGCATCGTAGATGTTGACGGTCTCTACAGCGAAAAGACTAGACCAGGTCGGAGTGGCGCCGCAAGCGCCCTGTCGACGGCCCTACCCGGAGCCTCCAGACTCACGGAACCTCCAGACCCCGCCCTGGACATCGCCGCGGACCGACCGCTACCCTAAGACCAAGATGAGGGGACTCCGAGCCGTGCACGCAGTGCTGCTCGGTGCGTGGGTGTGCGTCGCGTGCGAGGGACAGGCCCTCCCTGTGAACCTCCCTGGCGCCGACGCGAGCGCTGACCTCCTCGCCGGGGCGCTGGACGCCGCCGGATCGGGGCTCTCTGGCCCGGAGTGCGCCGGCGCCGAGGACTGCGAGGGGGGCGCGCTGGGCGACTGCGAGGTGGCGATCTGCGCCGCGGGCACCTGCCTGACGATCCAGCTCGGCAGCGGGGCTCCCTGCGACGATGGCCAGGTCTGCACGAGCGGGGATCTCTGCGTGCAGGGCGACTGCGTGGCCGAGACCCTCCCCTGCGATGACAACAACCCCTGCACCGACGACCTCTGCGTCGAGGCCGAGGGAGGGTGCACCTTCGCGCCGAACACGGTGCCCTGCGACGATCTCTCGGCCTGTACCCAGGGCGACGCGTGCGAGGAGGGGGTCTGCCGTGGCACGGCGGTGCTCTGTGAGGAGCCTCCGGCGCCCGTATGCGAGGGCACCCAGCTCGTGATCGCGCCCGCGATCGGCGTCTGCCTCGAGGACGGGAGCTGCTCCTACCAGCCCACCAATGTCGACTGTCCGGGGGGCTGCGCTGATGGGCAATGCCTCGGGGATGCCTGCGCGGGCGTCTCCTGTGATAGC
>CAZEHU010000180.1:0-4138 GCA_964511605.1 uncultured Myxococcales bacterium | reverse complement strand
GCCCGCCCGGGCCCTGCTTCCAGGCGGAAGGGACCTGCGACCAGGGCGTCTGCGACTATCCGCCGAGCGACAGCGCCACCTGCGACGATGGGTCGGTCTGCACCACCTCGGATACGTGCGGCGCCGGCGTCTGCGCGGGCGTGCCGGTGATCTGCGACTCGCCCCCGGCGCCCTCCTGTACGGACGGCGTCGCCGTCCTCCCGGGCGATGGCGTCTGCGCCGTCGAGGTCGGCTGCGTCTACCCGGCCGTCGAGACCCTCTGCGCCCTCGGCTGCGCGACCACGGCGTGCGCCACGCCCGGCGCGCTCCTCCAAGAGGGCTTCACGGCGGCCGGCGCTGTCGGCCTGTCCTCCACGAGCTGGCTCGGCGCGTATGTGATGGACGCAGCGGGCTCCACCACCACGATGTCGTCTCCGGGCGGCTTCGTGCTCCTCGATGCGGGGTTCACACCATGACCCGATTCCCGATCTCTGCTCGCGTCGCGCTCGCCCTGGGCCTCGCGGGCGCCCTGGCCCTGCCCGCGGCGGCGAGCGCGCCCGAGCTGCTGAACTTCAGCGGCCGCCTGATGAACACCGATGGCTCGGCCTACGAGGGCGTGCTCGACGTCACCATCACGCTCTACGCGGACCCGCTCAGCACCGCGCCCGACGACGTGGTGTGGGCGGAGATCCAGGAGGTCCTGGTGGAGGCCGGCCGCTTCCACGTCCTCCTCGGCGCCGATCCCGGCAACGCCTTGCCGCTGACGGCCCTCGCCCAGGCCGGCGACCTCTGGGTCGGCGTCGAGCCCGGCGTGGACGGCGAGCTCTCTCCGCGCGTGCGCATCGCCAGCGTGCCCTTCGCGCTCCACGCACACGGCGCGGATCACGTCGGCGGCCTGGGCCCCGACGACCTCGCGAAGGCCGAACATGGACACACCCTCGACAGCCTCGAGGGCACCCTCGCCGTCGATCAGCTCCCGGCCGCAGCGACCCTGGACGCCGAGCTCGAGGCTGCCCTTGAGGACTACGTCGCTAAGGGTGCGGAGGGCGCGGTGACCCCGGGCATGATCGCCGAGGGCGCCGTGACCACGGCCGCGATCAGCGATGGATCCGTGACCCCCGCCAAGCTCAGCGGCGCGGGCTGTGAGGAGGGCCAGATGCTCCGCTTCCATGGGGAGAGCTGGACCTGCGTGCCCCCGCCCGACGGCGGGCCCGACAAGTCCCAGGTGGAGGCCTGGGCCGAGGGGGTCTGCTTCGATACGGCGGCCGAGCTGAAGAGCGCTGGGGCGGTGCTGGTGGACATCAGCGACTGCACAGAGGGCCAGGTGCCCCTGATGACCGGTTTCGGCTGGGTCTGCGGAGATCTCCCCGAGGGTGGCAGCAGCGGGAGCGGCACCGGGTGGAAGCTGGACGGCAACAGCAATACGCCCAACGACGCTTTCCTCGGGACCCTGGACGACCTCAGCGACATGGTGATCAAGGCGGGAGGCCACGAGGGGTTGCGGCTCATCCCGCCCTTCTTCACCTCCCAGAGCCCGCCCAACGCCAGCCTCTACGGCGTCAACGTCCAGGCCGGCTACCACGGCAACGACGTCGGCAGCTACGTGACCCTTGGCGATGGCGTCCTGGGCCGAACGATCGCGGGCGGCGGCGAGAAGGGCAGCCCCAACAAGACCGGCGACAACTTCGCGACCGTCGGCGGCGGGCGAGGCAACCTGGCCGATGGGCTCGACAGCGTGATCGCCGGCGGCCAGGGCAACGAGGCGTCCGGAGACGGCGCGGTGGTCCCCGGTGGGTTCTACAACGAGGCCGACGGTAACTTCAGCTTCGCGGGGGGGCGCCTCGCCGGCACCGGCTCGGGCCACACAGGCGCCTTCATCTGGAATGGGGTGGGCATCCCCAAGACCACCACGGCGGCGGGACAGTTCCTGATCTACGCGCCCGGAGGCGTGGGCATCGGAACGAATGAGCCCGCCGGCGCGCTCGACGTCGCCGGCAAGGCCTACGTCGATGGCGACATCGAGCTCACAGGCGCGCTCCGGAAGACCGCCACCCGCTGGAAGACCTTCCCTTTCACCGGCTGGGTCGAGGCGATCGACAAGACCAAGTGCGGGGCGCTGAAGATCGGCGTGCCCCCGAACCACTACGAGATCGAGCTCGGCACTGGCCAGTGCTGGGAGGCGCCCTCCCTCAAGACGTGGAACGTCGTCGAGGTCGAGCTCGATTGGACCACCGACGAGCAGTACGTCGTGTGCGGAGAGAACCTGGCCGGGACCAACTACCCCGACGCGACCGACTGCGGAGAGAACACCGAGAACCCGTGGATGACCGGGCAGGTGCTCCGGATGCCCCTGGACCTGCCCGACGGCGCGAACGTCAAGACGATCCAGGTGGAGCTCGGCTCGGTGAACTCTGGGAAGCTCGATCCGGGCCAGGTCTTCTCCATCGGCTTCGATCGGATCATCGCGGTGTTCGCCGAGCCGAAGAGCAACTCCTACAAGTGGGTTGGGCTGCCCAATCTGGGCATCGACGAGCGCATCGTCTACATGCGGACGCTGATCAGCGGCAAGCCGCTGAACGGCAAGAAACCAAGAACAGCCTACGAGGTCTCCGTGGACTTCGTCGTCGACGCGGGCGCCACGAGCTACTTCGTCGACGTGATGCTCGCCCAGGGCGACCACATGGCCCTATACGACGTGCGGGTGGAGTACCTGGAGCGGCTGTAGGAGCCGGCCCCACGTCACCGCGCCGCCAGCCGGGGTGGATCCCGACGATAGGGGTCGGACAAGAAGTGCGCCCTCCCGTCGTCATCGACCCGGGCCGTCATGTAGTCGATGACGAGGGGCACCGGGGTGCGGAGCGTCAAGGGCGTCGCCTTGCGGTGGCGCATGACGCGGGCCTCCTCGGCCCGGGTCCAGGTGCCGTCGCGGCGGAGGAGCAGCTCGGCGAGCTCGAGGGGGCGGGCCACCCGCACGCAGCCGTGGCTGAAGGTGCGACGGGCCTTCGAGAACTTCTTCTTCTGCGGGGTATCGTGGAGGAAGACGAAGTAGCGGTTCTCGAAGAGGAACTTCACCTTGCCGAGGGCATTGCCGGGGCCCGGCTTGCGGCGGATCCAGGGGGAGACCTTGAAGTCGAGGCTCTTGATCTCGTAGCCCTTCGCGTCCCAGTAGCCGCTGGTGAGGGCGGCCCGCGTCGCGTCGTCGAGGTCCTCTGGAAGGCCGGGAGCCGCGGCGGAGGCGCCCTCCGTGGAGACCTCAGGCCCTGCGCCGGGCTCGGCCCCCGGGCCTGCCGCGGCGTTGTCCTCCGCCCACTCCCGCGCGTTCTCGTAGAGCTCCTCCTCGAGGATGCGCCGGGGCACGTTCCAGTAGGGGTTGTAGACCACGGTGTGGATCGACGAGCTGAGCCGGGGCGTCGCGTTGGGCATGCGCCCTCCGCGCCGCTTGCGCGAGCCCACCACGGTTCGGAAGCGCAGCTCCCGCCTCGCTCCATCCCAGACCTCCCCGTGGAAGTCCGGCAGGTTCACGAAGATCACGTAGGGGTGGTGGCGGAGGTCGCTCCGGCGGTGACGCTCGAGGTTCAGGATCAGGCTGTAGACGCGCTCCTCGGCGGGCACCGCGAGGGCCGCGAGGAGCGCCTTGTCGACGAGGCCCCGCTTGGTCTTGGGCTCCTCGAGCTGGTAGGCCGCGCGGGCCCGCTTCAGGGCGTCGGTGAGCTCCTCGTCCCAGCGCTCCCAGGCCTTGGAGGGCGCGTCCTCCTCGGGCAGCTCCATGAGGTGATCCTCCTGGGCCAGCCGCCGCTTCAGGCCGGGGAGCGCCTTGTGCCGCCGCCCCGGTCGTGCCTTGCGGGCCTTGCGCCCCACCTCGAGGAAGCCCCCCTCGCGCTGGATCTCCCTGTAGGTCGCCAAGGCCTCGACCAGCTCGTGGTAGCCCGGATGAGCCGGCGGCAGGGTGGCCACCAGGGCGCCGGTATCCTCCCAGGTCCCGAGGGCCTCGAGCAGGCGAGCGGCGTGCCCCCGCCGGCTCTCGGGCACGATCGCCTCGGCGGCGCCGTGCTGCTCCGCGAGCGCCAGCCACACGCGGGCGAGCGCGCTGTCGGCGTGCACCCGCACGGGCGCCGCCTCGCAGAGGTCCGAGTCGCCCGCGGCCTCGAGCGCCACGTAC
>CAZEHU010000179.1:0-6287 GCA_964511605.1 uncultured Myxococcales bacterium | reverse complement strand
GGCGTGGTGAGCCGCCCCGGCTTGCCCGGGAGGCGCCGGAGGTGGCACAACCGATCTCGATGATCCCCGCTTCCCGCCGCCCGCGCCTCGACCGGACCCGCGCTCTCGGCCCCGTGGCCCTCTGGGCCGCCGGCGCCCTCTTGCTCACCAGCCTCATGGCCCCCGACGCCGACGCGCGCCGCCGGAAGAGGCCGGTTCAGCCGGAGATCGCGATCCCGGGCACCCTGATCATCTGGAGCACCACCGTGGGCGCCGCCGTCGAGGTGGACGGCAAGCTGCTCGGCACCCTGCCCCTCGACGAGGACGGGCTCGCTATCGAGCCTGGACAGCACACGATCCGCGTGAGCCTGCGCGGCTGGACCGAGTACGTGGATACCTTCGACGTGGGCAGCGGCGGCGAGGTGGAGCTGGAGATCGATCTCCTCCCTATCGCCGGCATCGTGCGCATCACGACCAACGTCGAGGGCGCCGCCGTCAGCGTCAACGGCAAGGTGGTGGGCGCCACCCCCTTCGATCAGGACGTGACAGCCGGCAAGGCCACCATCTCCGTGAAGGCGCCCGGCTACCACGAGGAGATCCGCGACGTGGACATCCTCGCCGGCAAGTCCCTCGACCTCGACCTCGTGCTCCGCGAGATGGAGGGCCTCGGCGCCGGTGGCGGGGGCATCACACGCACCTGGTGGTTCTGGACCACGGTGGGGGTGGTGGTGGCCTCGGGGGCCACGGCCATGGCCTTTGCCCTCGGCGGCGAGCCCGCCCCGGCACCGGATCCAGACGCCACCATCGGCTGGTAGCGCGCCCGAACGGCACGCCCCCCCTTCACCGATTCGACGCGATCCGCAGCGCCTCCGTGGGCACGTGCTCCCCGCTCGTCGTGGCCGCAGCACCACATCCGGCGCAGCCGGCCGCCGCCCCATGGCCTCGCAGTCGCCGCCGCAGCCAGGTCGCCAGGGCGATCCCGATCGCCGCGAGCGCCCAGGCCGCCGGATCCTGCCATGTCAGGTGCCACGCCTCCATCAGGCTCCGCCGTATCCGAGGGCCCGGCCGACCTGGTAGACGAGGACCGCCGCGCCCCAGGCGAAGATCGTCATGTAGGTGAACGTGAAGACGGGCCATCGCCACGACCGGGTCTCGCGGCGGATCGCCCCGAGCGTCGAGACGCACTGGCTGCACAGCGCGATGAAGACCATGAGCGACAGGGCCACGAGCAGGTCGAAGGTGGGCTTGCCATCGGGCCCCCTCGCCTCCTGGAGCCGCGACCGCAGCCCATCATCCGCCAGGTCCGGACGGCCCAGGCTCGCGAGCTCGTAGTCGCCGGGATCCACCTCGCCCGCCGAGTAGAGGATGCCCAGGGTCGGCACGATGATCTCCCGCGCCGGGAAGGCGCTGAGGATGCCCACCGTGATCCTCCAGTCGAAGCCGGCGGGCTCGAAGACCGGCTCCGCCGCGTGCCCGATCTCGGCCAGGTAGCTCTGCTCGAGGTAGGCCGTCTCTTCTCTGGCGTCGATCAGCGCCAGGGCCGCCTCGCGCTCGACGCCCTCGGGCTCGGCTGCGGTCGCCGCCACCCGCTCCGCCTCGAAGCGATCGTGCAGCGACGCCGGACGCGGGTAGTAGCTGAGGGCCCAGACGACCACGGCGGCCGTGAAGATCACCGTCCCCGCCAGGACGAGGAACTCCCGCGTCGCCACCCACACCTGGCCCATCACCACGCGCCAGGAGGGCCACTGGTACGCCGGCAGCTCCATCATCAGGGCGCTCACGGGCCCCCTCAGCACCGTCTTCCTGAGGCTCCACGCGACCAGCGCCGCCGCCACGATCCCGACCGCATACATCGCGAAGAGCACGGTGCCCGCCCAGGCCACCGGTACGAAGGCCCCGATCAGCACCACATAGACCGGCAGCCGCGCCGAGCAGCTCATCAGCGGCGCGGTGACGATGGTGGCCAGGCGATCCCGCTCGTCGTCCAGGATCCTCGTGGCGAGCACGCCGGGCACCGCGCACGCGAACGAGCTCATCAGCGGCACGAAGCTCCGCCCGCTGAGGCCCACGCGCCGGAGCACCCGATCGAGCAGGAAGGCCGCGCGGGCCATGTAGCCCGACGACTCGAGCAGCGTGATGATCGCCATGAGCATCACGATCTGCGGCAGGAAGACCACCACCGAGCCGACGCCATTGATCAGCCCACCGATCACCAGGTTGCGGAGCGCGCCGGGCTCGAGGAGGCCCTCGACCCAGGCCTCGAGGGTGACCTGGCCCCACTCGATCCCGGCGATGAAGGGATCGGCGCCGACGAAGATGAGCTGGAAGATGCCCAGCATCAGGACAGCGAGGAGCGGCAGCCCCAACAGGGGGTGGAGCAGCACCCCATCGAGGCGATCGGTGCGGGTCGTGTGGCCCTCGGGCTCCGGCCCCTGGACCTCCTCGGCGAGGGCACGGAGCTCGGCCTCGCCGAGCCCCTCGCCCGCGGACCAGGCGCTCCTCTCCTCCCCCCCGGCCACGGCGCAGAGCACCCTCGCGAGCTCCTCTGCCCCCTCGCCGCGGCGTCCGTCGAACTCCACCACCTCGAGCTCGAGGCGCTCCGCCAGGGTCAAGGCGTCCACGGGTCTCCCCGCCCGCGAGGCCACGTCCGTCTTCGTGAGCGCCACCACCACGGGGCGGCCAAGGCTGGCCAGGTTGGCCACCAGGGTGAGCTCCACCGCGAGCTTCGAGGCGTCGACCACCGCACAGAGCACGTCGGCGTCGCCGCTGCCGAGCCAGGACAGGGCGATCGACTCGTCGGGGCTCACGCTCGCGAGGGAGACGATGCCCGGCAGGTCCACCATACGAAGGGTGGTGCCCTCCACCAGGGTCGAGGCCTCCCCCCGCTCCACCGAGGAGCCCGGGAAGTTCACGGGCTTCTCGAGGGAGCCGGTCACGTGCATCAAGATCGAGGTCTTGCCCGCGTTCTGGCGCCCGCAGAGGGCGGCGACCACCTCGAGGGGGGCCACGGTCCTGGGGGCCACGGTCCTGGGGGCCACCGTATTCAAGGCTCCGGCTCGACGCTCACCCGGGACGCCTCGGTCCGCCGCAGCGCGAGGCGGTAGCCGTGCAGGCGATACTGGGTCGGATCGCCGAGGGGCGCGCGCCGGATCGCGGCCACGCGGGCCCCTTGCCAGAAGCCCAGATCCTTCAGGCGGCGGGAGAGCACATCCTCCCCCTCGATCCCCGCCACACGCGCCGAGGCGCCGACGGGCAGCTCGGCCAGGGAGATGCTCACCCGATGGCCCACGCGCGCGGCGTACGGAGCACCTCGAGCAGCCGCTCCTGGTGGGTGCCTCGGGCCGGCTCGACGTCGTAGTCGAAGCGGCACAGGGGCGGCATCGACATGAAGATCGACTCGACCCTGCCCTCGGTCTCGAGCCCGAAGCGGGTCCCTCGATCGCAGAGGAGGTTGAACTCCGCGTAGCGGCTCCGGCGTTGGAGCTGCCAGCGACGATCGGCGTCGCTCGCATGGAGGTCCATGCGCCTGTGCACGATGGGCAGGTAGGCGTCGAGGAAGGCAGAGCCGACGTCCCTCCACCAGGCCACGAGGTCCTCCTCGTCGAGCCCGGCGGCCTCCCCCTGTCCCGCGCGCACGTGATCGAAGAAGAGCCCCCCGATCCCACGCGCCTCCCCGCGATGGGGCAGGTAGAAGTAGCGGTCGCACCAGGACTTGAACGCGGGATAGAGGCCCGGATCGTGGCGCTCGCAGGCCTCCCGATGCACCCTGTGAAAGTGCTCCGCGTCCTCCTCGTATAGGATGTAGGGGGTGAGGTCCGCGCCGCCACCGAGCCAAGCTACTTCGCCACGGGTGATGAGGCGATAGTTGGCGTGGGTCGTCGGAACGTGGGGACTCTTGGGGTGGAGGACCAGGCTCACACCCGTGGCCCAGAAGCGTTGGCCCTGCCCTGCCATCGCGTCGGCGAGGGCGGGCGGCACCTCTCCGAAGACGCAGGACACGTTGACGCCGCCCTTCTCGAAGACCGCTCCATCCTCGAGGACTCGAGTGCGCCCTCCCCCTCCGCCGGGGCGCTCCCACCGATCCTCCTGGAACTGCGCCTGCCCATCGACGGCCTCGAGGGCCCGGCAGATTCGGTCCTGGAGCTCGGCCACCCAGGTCCGGGCGGCCTCCCTGAGGGGGTCGCTTGCGCGCATGGTGCGCACCAAAGCGCGCTTGGGGGGCCACGGTCAATCGGTGAATCGCGCGGTCAGTCCCCGAGCTTCGCCTCGCGCTCGTCGACCCGGAGCATCAGGAAGAGCCCGGCCACGAAGAAGGTGCCGACCGCAAGGAGCGCGAGTCGCTGGTCGCCGGTGAGGGTCGAGGTGAGCCCGAAGACCAGGGGACCGAGGACCGCGCTGGACTTCCCGCAGATCGCCTTGAACCCGAAGAGCTCCGAGGCGTCCCCCTCGGAGACCGCCGTAGCGAGGAAGGCCCGGCTGGCGCTCTGGGTCGCCCCCATCACAAAGCCGATGGTGAGCGCGCAGGCGTAGAACGCCGCCTTCTCACGCACGAAGTAGATCACCACCACGAGGGCGCACCAGATCACGAGGGTGAGGGTGATGGTCCGTCCGTGACCGATCCGGTCGGCGACGAAGCCGAGCGCGAAGGCCCCCACGGCGCCCGCGACCTGCACCATGAGGAGCATCGTGACGATGTCGTCGGACGTGAACGCCAAGGTCTGCTGCGCGAAGGGCGCCGCGAAGACCAGGGTCGTCGTGATGCCATTGGTATAGAGGAAGAAGGCCAGGAAGAAGCGAGCGAGGTGGGGCCGCGCCGCGATGCGCCGGAGGGTGATGGCGAGGCCGCGGAAGACCCCGGGGCCACCCTCCCCCACCGGCGCGGCCGGCGGCTCCCGGACCTTGCGGAAGAGCGGCGCGCTGAACGCGAGCCACCACACCCCTACCAGGAGCGCGACCGCAGCGAAGCCCCCCTCGGCCCGGAGCGCGTTGGCGCCGAGCAGGCAGCCGATGGACCCCAGGTAGCCCGCGGCCCAGCCGTACCCGCTCCAGCGGCCGAGCTGATCGTCCGGCACCAGGGAGGGCAGGAGGCTGTCGTAGAAGACCAGGCTGCCCTCGAAGGCCGCGTTGGCGACGACGAGCACGAGGAGGCCGGCGATCCACATGCCGGCGCCCACCTGCCCCATCACGATCGTCGTCGCGGCCCCGACCACCGTGTAGATGAACAGGAGGCGCTTGCGCCAGCCGCGACGATCCGCGATCGCGCCCATGATGGGGCTCGAGATCGCCACGACGGCCGTGGAGATGGCGATGCCGAGGCCCCAGAGGGCGTCCGCGTCCCCATCGCCCACCACGATCTCCCGGAAGTGGAGCGCGTAGAAGGCCGTGATGATGACGAGGGCGAAGGCGGAGTTCGCCACGTCGTTGAGCGCCCATGCGAGACGCTGGCCCAGGGTGCTGGTGGCGATCGGCTCGTGCACTCAGACCTCCACGCTCGCCCAGCGTCCCCGCTGCCAGAGGAGCGCGTAGGCCGCACCCTGCAGGGCACGGTAGCCCACCTGGACCGTCCAGATGGCCATCAGGCCATAGCCCATCGCGGGGCCGACGAGCCAGGCGGCCGGCAGGAAGAGCCCCCACTGCATGCCGATGGAGACCACCATGACCATGCGGCTCGCCCCCGCCCCGAGGAGGGCGTTCTGGAGCACGAGGCCCACCGCGTCGAAGACGATGAAGGCACCCGCGAGCACGAGGGGCCCCCGCGCGAGCTCGAGGGTGGCGGGATCGTGCAGGAACCCGGACAGCACGAGGCCGGGGGTCAGCACCATCGGCAGCGCCAGCAGCACCAGCACCGCACAGGCGACCTTGACCACGTCCCAGCCCCAGCGGCGGGCATCGTCGGGCTCCTTGCGGCCGAGGGCCTGGCCCACGAGCGCCCCGGCGGCGAGGCCGAGGCCGAGGGCCGGGAGGATAGCGACGAGGCTCAGGTTGATCAGCACGTTGGCGGCGGCCAGCTCGGCGGTGCCCACCTCGCCGATGATGCCGTACAGGGCCGTGAGCCCGGTGGCGAAGAAGAGCATCTGCACCCCGGCCGGCAGGCCGACCCGGAGCACGGTGCTCAGGGTCGCGCGATCGGGCAGGTGGGCGCAGAAGCCGGCCCCCCGGGCGTGGTGGAGCCCCAGCGTGGCGTACATCAGGGTGCCGATGCCGGTGGAGAGGGCCGTACCGATGGCGGCGCCGGTGGCCCCGAGCGCCGGGAAGCCGAGGACCCCGAAGATCAAGACGTAGCTGATGACGATGTTGCAGGAGTGCAT
>CAZEHU010000178.1:5688-6288 GCA_964511605.1 uncultured Myxococcales bacterium | reverse complement strand
GTCGACGCCGGAGGGCTCACCGGGGGAGCAGAAGGGGATCTCCTGCCCCTCCATGCAGGCGGTCTCGCCGCTGGTCTCGCAGACCCCCAGGCCGCAGCTCACGGGCTGGGGCACGTAGTCCTCGTCGGTCTGCCCGTCGCAGTCGTCGTCCACGCCATCGCAGGTCGTATCGAGCTCTGCCCCCGGCGTGCCGGGTTGGCAGGAGTCCACGACCTCTCCTTCCATGCACGCGGTCTGCCCGATCGAGGCGCAGAAGCCGGTGCCGCAGGTGGTGGGCTCGCCGGCGAAGTCCTCGTCGACCTCGCCATCGCAGTCGTCGTCGACGCCATCACAGACCGCGTCGTCCGGGCGCGGATCGCCGGGGACGCAGCAATCCTGCACCATGCCGGCCTCGCAGAAGGTCTTGCCCTCGGCGGCGCACGCGCCGACGCCGCAGGTGGTGGGCTCGCTCACGAAGTCCTCGTCGACCGCGCCGTCGCAGTCCTCGTCGACGTCGTTGCAAGAGGTGTCGATGTCGTCCGCCGGCGGACCGGCGACGCACTTGTCCACCACGACGCCCCACTCGCAGACCAGCGGCCCCTCGGCCTTGCAGACCCCGAC
>CAZEHU010000178.1:0-5678 GCA_964511605.1 uncultured Myxococcales bacterium | reverse complement strand
GCCACAGGTGACCCGGCCCTCGACGTAGTCCTCGTCCTGCTCCCCGTCGCAGTCCCCGTCGATGCCGTCGCAGAGGTCGGCGCCCGGGGCCTCGGTGGGCTCGTGCGGAACGCAGCTATCGCCGTGCTCGCCCTCGATGCAGGTCTCCGCCCCCGTCTGGTAGCAGGCGCCGGCGCCGCACTCGGTGTCGTTGGGGTAGAAGTCCTCATCGATGGTGCCGTTGCAGTTGTCGTCGTGGCCATCACAGAGATCGAGGGTCTCGGGATGGCAGTCGCACATGGGGGCCGCCCAGCAGTCCGGATCCATGCAGTCGGTGATGCCGTCGCCGTCGTCGTCGACGCCGCCGAGGCAGTCCTCGACCGGGTCCTTGCCGCCGCAGGCGTCGGCCTCCCAGCAGTCTGGATCGGCGCAGTCGACGAGGCCGTCCTCGTCCTCGTCCTCGTCGCCGCTGCAGACCTCCTTGGCGCCAGGCTCGCAGGCCTTGGCCCATTTGCAGTCTGGATCTTCACAGTCGGTCAGGCCGTCGCCGTCCTCGTCGATGCCGTTGGAGCAGAGGCCGCCGAAGACCGCCTCACAGCCCGTCGCCCAGCCGCAGCCCAGGTCCGCGCCGCAGGTCACCTGCCCGTCCTCGAGCTCGGCCGGCACGCACGCCTCGGGGGCGGGGAAGGTCTGGCACGACGCGGCACCCGCGCACTGTGGATCGGCGCAGTCCACGAGCCCATCGCCGTCTTGGTCGAGGCCATCGTCGCAATGGGGTCCGCCCTCGCAGATCTCGGCGTAAGCGCAGTCCGGGTCGGCGCAGTCGAGGAGGCCGTCCCCATCCTCGTCCTCCCCGTCGCTACACTGATCGCTCTTCATGTACACGCACAGGGTCGAGTTGGCGCAGCCCTCGTCGTCGCAGTCGGTGAGGCCGTCGTCGTCCTGGTCGAGGCCGTCGCCGCACTTGCCGCGCCCCGGCCGCTCACACGCGTCGTCCCACGCGCAGTCGGGGTCGTCGCAGTCGGTGAGGCCGTCGTCGTCCTCATCGAGGCCGTCGGTGCACAGGCCCTTGGAGGGGAAGAGGCAGAGGGGTTGCCAGGCGCAGTCGCCGTCGAGGCAGTCCACGTCGCCGTCGCCGTCGTCGTCGAGGGCGTTGCCGCAGCCCTCGATGAAGGTGGGCAGCGGAGGCTCGGCGAGGCGCTCCGCGGTGAGCCGCCCGGGCGTCGCGGTGCCTCGTGGCTCCGCCCCCGGCTCGGTCACCACGCCGATCGGCGCATCGATGCTCTCGCTGGTCTTGGACGGTACCTCCGCGCCGCACCCAGCGAGGCCCGCGAGGAGCAGGAGGCTGAGAGAGAAGCTGAAGAGGCTCTGCACAGACTTCATGGTGGTCCCCATGGTCGTGTCCCGCCTTCCGCTCGGGCGCAGCCTCGACGCTGCGCACGAGCGGGCACCAGGATCATCTTACAACGCTCGGGTCGGATCGCGATGGAGCGGATTGAGGGTGTGGCGCTTACCGCTCCCGTAAGACGGCGATGAGGCAACTCCCCGTTGGGTCTCCGCCCCCTCGCCGGGAGGGAGCCCGCGCGGCCTCCCCGCGGACAAGCCGCTGCGGCCGACCGGCGCTCGAGGGCCCGCGCTGTCCAGCGGCCCTCCTGATCCTCCTCGCCTTCGCGCCGCGTCGAGCCTGAGGTACCCTCCGGCGGTCCGCCCCCCCCCCCCTTGCCCTCCGCCGGAGCCCCCATGAAGCGACTCCTCGTTGCGCTCTGCGCGCTCGCCCTCGTCCTCACGACGAGCTGCGGCGCCGTCTCCACCGTCATCGACTCGGCGGTGAACTCCGCCGCCAACAAGGCCGGGAAGGCCGTCGGAGAGAAGGTCGGCGAGGAGGTGGGCAAGGTCGCCGCGGCCTACATCGGCGCCTCCCTGGCGGAGCTCACACCGGCCCTCCTGCAGGCCTATACCAAGGCCGTCTTCATGATCGTGCTCTACCACGGCGGCTACGATCTCGGGGTCGGTGGCTACGAGGTGGGCTCGTGGACGCGCTGGACCCTCGAGGGCGGCGACGCCGAGGAGTACTACGAGAAGTCCTTCTTCTCGAGCCCCTCCGAGGGCTCCGAGTGGTGGCGTGTCGAGGTCCACGACAAGGACGAGGAGGGCAAGCTCCACGTCTTCGTCGCGGAGGCCCTCTTCGCGGCCCCACCCGAGGGGGAGGCCGCCACCCAGCACGCGCCCCGCAAGCTCCTCCGCCTTCGGGTGAAGTACCCCAACAAGGAGAAGGCCGAGGAGGTCCCGGTGCACGAGGACGAGGCCGGGTGGACGCTCCACCCCCGCCCCCTCACCAAGGAGTCCCTCGCGGGCGCAACGGAGGGCACCGAGACCGTCGAGACCGGCGTCGGACCGGTAGCCGCGAAGCGCGTCCGCTACGGGAACCCCCAGGGCGCTCAGCTCTGGTGGCTCGCCGACGGGTACCCGGACGGCATGGTGCGCTTCCAGCGGATCAAGGAGGGCCAGCCGGAGGGAGAGGGCGGCACCACGGACAACGCCCAGGTCACCAACGACCAGGCTTATACCCTCGTGTTGGCAGCCACCGGCAAGGACGCCACCACGTCGAAGCTCGGCGTCCTCGACGCTCCCTCCGAGTAGTCCTGTGGCCGTGGAGCTCTTGCTGGCGCTGACCCTGGGGGCCTCCCTCCTTGGCCCCTACGAGCTCGGCGGCGAGGAGGAGCGGGTCTCCGGCATCCTCGTGGGGGTGCTCACCGAGCAATTCGACAAGCGCTGCCACGCCACCCGCGAGCCGAGCTGGGTGAACCCCCACCTCCAGGTGGGCTTCGTTCGCCTGAGCGAGGTCGACGATCCCCAGGCCCTCCGCCCGCTGCTCGGCAAGGTGGTGCGCATCGAGGGGCTGCCCGACCCCGAGCATCGGGGCAAGCAGGTCGTCCACACCGGCGAGTGCATCCCGGCGCAGATGCGCTCGGACTGGGTCGAGGGCAAGGCGGGCATGCGGGTCCAGAGGGATCCACGGCCCCCCTTCCGGTGGTTCTCGACGGAGAAGGTGGAGGCGGTGGACGTCCTGAAGCTCAGCGTCGAGGGCGAGGAGGTGGTCGCCCGCTTCCGCCAGCACATCGACACCATGCTCGAGGACATCACGATCAAGGCGCACTACGAGGGCTGCTACGGCAAGCCGGGCATCGCCGCGCGCGAGTCCGCTTTCTTGCGTGTTCCCAAGGGGCAGCCGCTGGTAGCGCGCTTCCCGCCCCACCTCGTGCGCACCGACCGCCCCAAGGGTCGCCAGGCCCATCGCATCTCCTCGGTGCAGATCCTGAGCCGCGATCCGGACGTGATCCTCGACCTCGACCTGCCCGTACCGGATCACGAGTCCGTCCGCTGCAAGCGCTGAGCCCCGGCCCGCCCGGCCCCTGTCCGGAGGCGCTGCCCTTGCGTGCGCGGGCGGGAGAGCTTAGTCAGGGATCGGGAGGTACACCTTGACGGCCCGACTCGGAGACCACCACTTCCGCAGCATACTGCCCCGCGCGCCCCTGTCCGCGGTCGGCCTGCTCACCCTAGTGGTCTCCGCGCCCGCTCCGGCGCTCGCTGGCGGCACGCAGAGGGTCGAGCCGGACGGCGTGCGCATGGCGGAGGCCTCGAGCGCAGGTGAGGAGGGCGAGCCTCGACGCGCGGTCGACGGCCGGGTCGGCACCGCCTGGATCACGCCGCCCAACGCGGCGGTCGGCCAGACGCTCACCCTGCGCTTCGCCGGTACACGCTACATCTCGCAGGTGGATGTGCAGCCCGGCCACGGCAAGGACAACAACCTCTTCAAGTTCTTCGCGCGGCCTCGCCGGATCGAGCTGAGCTGGGACGGTGGCCAGGCGGAGTTCGACCTCGACGACAAGCGGCGCATGCAGCCCCTGGTTCTGCCGGTGATGGCGCGCACCACGTGGCTCACCCTGAAGGTGCTCAAGGCCTCGAACGTGGTGCGCAAGGGCCTCGCGATCGCCGAGGTGGTCGCCCACGAGCCGCGGAGCGTCATCAGCCTGGATCCCTCGGTCCGCGCACGCATCGAGGCGGACCTCACCTCGCTCACCTCCCCGGACGACGAGGACGCCATCGAGCGCATGATCGCCCACGGGGAGCCTGCGATCCCTTGGCTCGCCACCCGGGCCAAGACCGGCAGCGGCCGTGAGGCGGCGGGGGCGGCCGTCGCGCTGCGCGCCCTGGACCGTCCGGCCGCCACGGACGCGCTGCGTGGCCAGCTCGAGTCGCCGGATCGGGTCCGCCGGATCGCCGCGCTGCGGGCCCTCGACGACGAGGACGCCAAGGGCCTGAGGGACATCCTGCATCGGCTCGCGACGAGCCCGACGGTCGACAGCGCGATGGCCCCCTCCCTCACCGCGGCTTTCGCTCGCAGCGGGGATCCGCGCGCTGCCAAGGTAGTCGAGGCCGCGGCCGAGGGCGGCGACGAGATGTACGCCAGCCTGGCGGTCGCCTGGCTGCCCCGCCTTGGCCACGAGGGCCTGCTGGCGGCCCAGCGGATGGCGGCGAATGCCAACCCCATCGCCCGCCAGGCGGGTGTCCGCGCGCTCGGCTCCTTCCGGGGCTCCTCGGACGCCCTCGGCACCCTGAAGGTCGCCCTCGGCCACGAGGACCCGGCGACCCAGCTCGCGGCGATCGCCGCCCTCGGGCGTATCGGCAGCGAGGCGGCGCGGGCCATCCTCAGCGACCTCGTCGAGAGCAACCTCTCCCTGCAGGAGGCAGGGCTGCGTGCCCTGGCCGGTCACGGCGAGGATGCGCTGCCCCTCTTCAAGAAGCTGCTCGCCAGCGCCGGGCCCGACCTCCAGCAGAAGACCTTCAAGGTGCTCGGCACCGTGCGCACCGAGGGGGTGCGCGCGCTGCTGGTGCAGGAGGTCCTCGTCGACCCGCCGGCCTCCTGGACGCGCTACGCCATCAAGGCTTTCGCGACCCACGGGGCCTCGGGGGTCGAGGCGCTGATCGAGCATCTCCGCGAGAACCCGGGGGACTCGGAGCGCGCGCGCGCTTACCTGAACCGCGTCGCGACCGATGCGGCACCCCTGGCCGCCGAGGTGCTCGGCGGCCTCCTGCCGACCCGGGCCCTCGACAAGCTCCGCCTCGAGCTCCTCACCGTGATCTCCCTGGCTCGCTACCTCGAGGCCGCGCCGACCGTGCTGAAGCTTCACGAGGATCCGGCCACCTCCGCCGTGGTGCGACGAGCCTGCCTGGCGACGATGGGGGCCCTGCCCACCCAGGAGGTCAAGGACCTGGTCATCGAGGAGATGGACAGCCGCTCCACCCGCACCGCGCTCATCGCCATGCGCTCGGCGGCGCTCCTCAAGGACGCCCGCGCGATCCCCAAGCTGCTCGAGCGCATGCACTCGATGAACCGCGAGCGCTGGACCGTAGAGGACATCGAGGCCCTCGGCCTGCTCGAGGCCATGGACGCGGTGCCGATGTTCGAGGCGAATTGGGACTTCCTCCGCCGCCGGCAGAGGCTGGCTGTCCTCAAGGCCGTCGCCCGCATCGGCGGCGCGCGGTCGGTGGGCATGCTGGTCGAGGCGAGCACCAGCACCGAGCACGTGATCTCGCGGCTGGCCAAGTCGCTGCTGGTGACGGCGAAGTAGACCCCTACGGGCCCCCGACAGGGGCCTACGGTCGAGATCAGCGGCGGCGGCGGAGGCGCCCGGCCG
>CAZEHU010000177.1:0-6303 GCA_964511605.1 uncultured Myxococcales bacterium | reverse complement strand
GTCCGCCGAGATCGCGCCGCCGTCCGCGGAGCCGTCCGCGGAGCCGTCCGCCGAGATCGCGCCGCCGTCCGCGGAGCCGTCCGCCGAGACCGCGTCGCCTGAGGAGCAGGTCTCCGAGGCCGCTCCGCCCGAGGAGCAGGTCTCCGAGGCCGCGCCGTCGGCCGCGGAACCCACCGGCGAGGCTGCGCCCCTCGAGGAGCCCGCCGCCGAGCCCGGCCTCGGTCCGGCCATGGGCCTCGCGGAGCTCGATCAGCTCGTCGACAGCGCCCCGGATCCCTTGCTGGACGCTCCGCCGACGCCCGCCCCCTCGGAGCGGGCCGACACCAGCGACGGGGTGGATCCCCAGGAGGAGGCCACCGCGATCGGGGCACGCCTCCTTCCCCTCCCCGAGGACGATGGGGTCGACGATCCCGGCTACGACGCCGTGGCCGCCGAGATGGATCTCTTCGCCGCGGTGGCGGATCTCGATGGTCCACTTGCGCACGGGCTGTCCACCGATCCCCTGGGCGACGCCGCCGCCCGCTCCCCGCGCCGTGAGGTGCCCGATCTCGACCTCGGCAGCCTGACCCGGATCCGCCCGCCCTCCAAAGCGGAGATGCGGGATCTGCGGCAGGAGTTCTCGGTGGTCGCGCGCCTCGAGAGCCACAACAAGCGCCGCATGCTGAAGGTCGGCATCGGCATCGCGGCAGTCGCGGCTGTGGCTGCCGCAGCCTTCTACTTCACCCAGACCCAGAGCTCCGAGCGGCGGAGCGCGATCAAGGAGACCTTCGGCGGGGAGGGCCGGGCCATCCCCGTCGCCGAGTTCAAGCGTCGCTACGGCGCGGCCATCGAGGAGGCTGAGAAGCGCCTGGGCCGCAAGGTCACCATCGCCGAGGCTCAGGCGATCAAGGCCCAGGTGGCCGCCGACGCTCGCCAGGGCGAGCCGGAGCCGCCCTCCGTGAAAGCGGAGCGAGCGGCCGCGAAGCCCCCGGCGCCCAAGCCGGTGATCGGGTCCGCGCCGCCGCGGAAGGCGGCCCCCAAGGTGGCGGCCGCCCCGAAGTCCAAAGCCAAAGCCAGAGCCAAAGCGAAGCTCGAGAAGCAGACCTTCCGCTCCCTGAGCTCCGACGAGTACGCCGCCTTGACCGCCGAGGAGGATGGCAAGCGCGAGTTCAAGCTCGACTTCGACCCCCACAAGAAGGCCCGCGAGGCCGAAAAGGAGATCGCCGCCAAGAAGGCGAAGATGGCCGACGCACGCACCGAGAAGATCATCGAGACCTTCGGGCGCAAGCGGCGCCAGCTCGCCCGCTGCAAGGAGGATAACGAGGAGAAGGTGAAAGCGGAGTTCACCGTCACGCCCTCCGGCAAGGTGTCCAAGGTAGAGGTGAGCGGGACCAAGAGCACCACGAAGCGCCGCTGCGTCGAGGGCATCATCAAGAACGCCATCTTCGCGGGGGGCACCGAGTCCGCCACCTTTCGCATGCCTTTCACCCTGTAGCAGGCCCGCTCGTCCTTCTGTGAGCCCATGATCGCAGACACCCGACGCCAGGTCGGCGTGCGGGGCGTCCTGGTCCTCACCTTGGGACTGGCGCTGGTGGCCGCGCTGCTCTGGTGGCTATTCGCCGTCGACGAGACCGCCGAGCTCCCACCTCCTCCGCCCTCCGCTCCCGCCGCGACCGAGCCAGTGCTCGAGCCCACGGCCTCCGAGCTGCCCTCCGTGAGCGGGCGGGTCGTCGATCGGCATACGGATCGTGGGGTGCCGGGGGCGCGCGTCGAGGTCGGCTGCGCCGGCGCGGAGCCGATGGAGGCCTTCGCCGATTCCCGAGGTGCCTTCGAGCTCTTCGACCTCCCGGCCGGCCCTTGTGAGCTGGCGGCCTCCTCCGAAGGCTGGCTGCGTGGCGGACCCTCCTCCGGAGGCCCCGCGGTGGTTCGTGTCGATCCCGAGGCATCGATCCGCGACGTGCGCCTGCGGCTCAGCCTCGCGGGGGCCATCACCGGCCGGGTGGTCCAGGGAGGCCGGCCGATCGAGGGGGCGCTCTTGAGCCTCCTACACCTCGACGCCGAGGAGGAGTCTGGACCCTTCGGCGTCTCTCTCGATTCGCTGAGCGATGCCCGGGGCCGCTTCCGTATCGAGGGCGTGCTGCCCTCGGAGCTGCAGGTCATGGCCGAGCACGAGCGAGGCTTCGCGGAGAGCGCCCCCCTGCGCCTGGACCCTGGCGCGACGCGCGCGAACCTGGTGCTCGAGCTCGAGGGCGAGGAGGTCGCCCAGGTCGGCGAGCCGGAGCCCGAGCTGAGCACCGGAGCCTTGTTCGGCCGGGTGCTCGACGAGCGCGGCGTCGATCTGCCGGCCTTCCGGGTGCGCCTCCTCCGCACCGACGGGCCTCCTCCCTCGCCGCAGCTCTCCGGCGCTGGTGTGCGCCAGCACATCCTGGCCCAGCGAGGGCTGCGCGCGCGGAGCGGAGCCTTCCGGGAGGATGGCCTCGAGCCCGGCACCTACGCCGTGGTGGTGAACGCTCGCGGCTACGCACCGATCCGCTCCGAGGGCCATCGGGTGGTCGCGGGCCGCGAGACCGATGCCGGTACGCTCACCCTGGTAGGGGAGTCGATCCTCAGCGGCCTCGTCGTCGACGGCTCCACGGGCAAGCCAGTGTTCGGGGCTCGCGTGACGGTGGAGTCCGCGCGGGCCGAGGGACTGCGGGGCTTCATGGGGCGCGCGGTCACCGATCGGGAGGGTCGCTTCCGGGTCCACTCGGTGCCCCTCCGTCGCCTGACCCTGCGGGTGCAGCGGCGGGGCTTCGCGACCCGCCTCGTCAGCGGCGTGGAGCCGGTCGGGGGGCTGGAGCTCCAGCTCGGCCGGATCGAGATCTCCCCCTCCGATGCGCCCGGCCGCCACTTCGAGTATGCGGGGGTGGGCATGGTCCTGGGCATGAAGGATGGCGAGCTCGTCAGCGGCGAGGTCTTCGAGGGCGCGCCGGCCAGTGATCTGGGCCTCGTGCCCGGCACTCGCATCCGGGCGGTCGATGGGGTCTCCACCCAGGGCCTGACGCTCCACGAGGCCGTCGAGCTCATCCGCGGCGAGGAGGGGACGGACGTGGAGCTCGAGGTGATGCTGCCAGGGACCAATACCGTCGAGCTGGTGAGGGTCGAGCGGCGGCGGGTGAAGCGCTGAGGGCGCGATGACGTCCGTGGCTCCGCAGGCGCCATCGATATGGTCGATCGTGCCACTCAGAAGCCGCCCCACGTCGACTCCTCCGATGGGCACACCAGGACCGGCTGGAAGAGCAGGGACTCGGAGACCGAGAACTGGCTGAACAGCATACAATCGCCGCAGGCGTCGCGGGCGAGAGCCAGGTCTTCGACCACCTTGACGGCTGGCGCCGTCGGATTCGCAAGATCAATGGCCAGAAGGTCATAGTTCCACTGCACGAGATCCAGGGGATCGGGGCCGTGGTGTCCTTGTTTGGCCAATGCGAACGCTATGCGCTCCCCTGGCTCGATCCACCAATTCCCGAGGCCCGGTGCCACGGACAGCGCTTCCAACTTCTCGGTGTTATGGTTCCAGCGATGAAGCGTACTCGTCGACGTCCGCGACACGATCTCGCCGGGAATCCGAAGGTAGCTGTAGGTCCCGGTGACCGCCACGAATCCCATCACGCCGGAGGGGAGTTGGGTCCCGGACGCCACCACCGAGGTGACTGCGGTATCGAAGTCGTGGAGTTGTACGTCCCATCCGCCGGCCGGGTCGAGGACCGTGAACATCACCCGGGGGATGGCATTCGGCCGAGGTCGATCCGCGTCCCACGATAGCCTGGTTCGGCTCGCTGCGTCCGCGAGCGTGGTGACCGAACCATCGTTCGTACTCCAGATGAACAACGGGCTGGGCGAGCTCTCGCTCGCTGGGTAGTCAGCGCCGGTGAGCGCTAGTTGGTGGCCCTGGACGACCGTCGAACCATCCGGCGTGATTGTCAGCCGGTCGGTCGCGGTCGCGGCGGGCGAGTCCACCTGGAAGACCTCTTGGCTCCCGTCGGACGTCGCGATCTTGACCAACTCGCTACCCCCGGAATCGCTCGTTCGCAGCGAATAGGCGTAGCTTCCATCCCAGGCCGCGACCGTGTCGATCGCAGAGACCGCTTCGATCGCGACCAACTGGCCGGGGGCCGCGC
Source organism: uncultured Myxococcales bacterium (assembly GCA_964511605.1). GTDB lineage: Bacteria > Myxococcota_A > UBA9042 > PHBI01 > JACKFB01 > CAZEHU01. The sequence goes on along the minus strand of CAZEHU010000177.1, from coordinate 2,164 downwards.
CGATCCACTGGAGCGCGCCGTCGATGTTCGTCAGGAGCAAGATCTGACCGATCACCGATCCGTACCCGACGCCCTCGAGCTCGAAGACCACATCACCCAATGCGGCCTGTTCGCGGCACGCCATCCTGCGGCTGGTCGTCGGACCCTGGATCGCACATACGTGGGAGTTCCAACCGAACAACGCACGACCGATGAGCGTGTCGTAGCCGATCGGGAATTCCAGGACGGGCTCCGTAGTCTCGCCCGTGAGGGAGTCCAGAAGGCACATCACGATGTACGGATCGCTGCGCTCCGCTGCACCCCCACCACAAGCGCACTGGAATGCCGCCACGCGACCGTCCAGGCTCCACATCGACCACGGAAATGTGTGTGCCTCCATCCACATGCAACCGGCCGCCTCGCTCGAGTGTGTGCCCGAGGAGTCGAAGGCAGTCGCGACGAAGTCGATGTGGCCTTCATCGGCGGTCTCTGTAGGTGGTGCGGCGGCCACCAACACAGTCTCGGTCGCCGCCATGCACGTGGGCCACGGGAGTGTGGCTGGAACGCTGAGGGACGTTCCGGTGGGAGCGATGGGCTCCAGCGGTTCATTCGGGACCCCGTCTTCGGCCGCAATGACGTGGCCGTCCGTCGAATCGTGGCCGCCGCTCGACACCGCGATCGGCACGGAGCCGGCCTCGGCGTCAGCGGACTTGCCAATGGAATCGGTCTGGTCACGCTCCGTTGTGCCGGCCGCGTCCCCTCCCGCGCCCGAGGGTGCACACCCCAACAGTCCAAGGGTAGCGATGACGGCCAAGGAGGTACGGACTGAAGTCACGGTTCCTTTGGTGCCGCTACCCGCCGCCCGCTGGGGGGAGCTCGACCTGGACGGGGCAATCGTCGAAGTCAGCGGTGACCTCCTGTGGGAGAGGGCCGGGAGCGCAGCAGGCATTCCAGATCAACTGGATCGCACTCCACAGAGCCTTCTCACATGGCGTAGCGTTCTTCATGACGTACTTGGAGAGGACCTTGGTCGGATGGTTCGGGTCGAATTGGCCTGCGTCGTTGGCTTGGATCCTGTGCCGGAGGAACTTCAGCCTCATCTGCATCAGATAGTAGCAGGGCTCACTGTTGCCTGCGTAGCAATCGGCCATCCCTCGTTGATCGGCGAACTCGCCATCGACCTGATAGCCGCAAGCGATGAGGGGATTGAGGATCTCGGGAGGAGATCCTGGCGCTGCGCTCGGCAGGGGCGGCAACGGCCCGACGGCGGCCTCGTACACGCAGGCAGCCGCGGCGCCGGCGAGGGCCAGACTCTCCTCCTCGGCGCACCAACCGGCATCGACCCAAGCGAGGAGTTGTTCTGGGGTCTGCCCACCCATGAACCCCAACCACGCTCCAGCGTCGTACACACACCCGAAATCGATGTCCTGGTCCACACCCGTGCTCAGCGGCTCCCCCAAACCCGTCAGTCCGGGAGTGGCCTCCCGTCCCATCCCCTCGAGGAGGGCTGCGGGGTGCAGGTTGGGAATCCACGCGAGAGGGGCTCTAGGGAACTGGACCGGGGCCTCGATCCCCGTTGCTGCAGGAGTAGCGACGGAGCGTCCACCCCGCTCGGAGCCGCCACAGGTGCAGCTCTCGACGAACTCGCGTGTGCGTCCCGAGCGGAGACTCCGCCTACCACGCGCTCGGCCCGTGGCGCATGAGCTCCAGCCGGTTTCCGATGTCATGGCCATGAGTCGACAGGGGGGCGCGCGGTCAAGATCGGGTCTTCAGAACCGCGAGGATCTCGAAGTTCGCGGACCATGGGCCGCCGGAACCTCCAGAGGCGATATCGAGCTGCCAGTAGAGCCACCGCTGCAGCGGGACGTTGTTGCTCGTATCCTCGAGTCGGTTGATCGAACGTGACACCTGACCCGAAGATACCGATGTCCAAGAGAGGAGCGTGGCACCCAGGGCGTCGTCCTTCACGGGAGCCGTACGCAGCTTGACATCCACCGTGTCGCCAGCGCTGAGACTGATCCCGAGCGCCTGAAGCGTCGCGATCACGGTCCCGAAGTTCAGCGCGTCGATCCAACCCTCTGTCGGCATCGTGACGGTCTGGGTGCCGGTCACCCGACTCGAGTCGTCACCGACAGGAACGTCGGCGTCCTGCGGTCTTGGGGCTCGCCAAACCCATGCCTGGTGG
>CAZEHU010000176.1:0-6309 GCA_964511605.1 uncultured Myxococcales bacterium | reverse complement strand
CCTCGGCGCGCCCGCGGGCGGCGAGGCCCGCCTCCTCCGCGCCATGTCCGACAACACCCTCGCCCCCCTCTGGACCCGCACCTGCACGGAGGCCTGCGCCGCCGTCGCCCTCGGGGAGGCCACGGGGGACATCTTCCCGGACCTGGCGATCTCCGATGGTCCCAAGGTCCTTGTCTACCTGGGCTCGAGCCAGAGCCCCTGGATCGTCGAGACCCCGGTCTGGCTGGTGGAGGCCGACGTGCCCGTGAGCGCCCTGGCCTGGACGGACCTCGACGGCGACGGCGACGACGACCTCGTCGTTGGCACCGAAGGCCAGGGGGTCCTGGTCTACCGCATCACCGCCGGCAAGCCCGGAGACCTGCCGGAGTGGATCGGCCTCGTCGGCTGCACCATCTCGGGGCTTGCGGCCGCGCCCCTCGACTCCGGCGCGCTGCCCGCGCTCGCGGTCGCCTCCAGCGACTGCGGCGTGGCCGTCTTCGTGGCCGGGGCCGAGGGGCCATGAGGTCTGCGCTACCTCGCTCCCTGCCAGCCGAGCTCCGCCGGCGCCTGGAGCGCCCGCTGGACCTCTCCCACCTCGTCCAGGACGACGCGGGCCGCCCGCGCTACCGCATCCAGCGCCAGGCCCACCTGCTGGAGGTCCCCGAAGCCCAGGTGCGGGAGCTCGTGGACGCCGCGGGCGACGCCGAGGAGGTCCTGCTCTTTGGGGTCGGCAGCGGAGAGCTGCTGCCTGCTCTGCTCGCGGCCCGCCCGGGCCGCAGGGTTCGCGCCTGGGAGCGGGATCCCTCGCTCCTGCGGCTGGCCCTCTCCCGCCAGGATCTGGGCCGACCCCTCGCCTCCGGCCGGCTCACCCTCGGCCTCGGTGCAGACCTGAAGGCCCTCGCCCCCACCTCCTTGCCCGTGGTCGATCATCCGCTGCTCGTCCAGCTCTACGCCGGGGAGCGGCGGCTCCTCGAGCAGGGCTTCAGCCGCCCCCTCGCTATGCTCTGCGAGGGCGGGCTGATGGTGGCGGATACCCGTCGCGCGCTGGAAGGGCAGGGCCACGACGTCTACACCCTCGACACCCGCCTGCCCCTCGAGGAGCTCGAGCACAGCCTGCGCCGCCTCGCCCCCGAGGCCCTCTGGAGCATCAACTATCAGCACGGCCTCGCGGAGCTGGGCCAGCGGACCGGGGTGCCGGTCGTCGTCTGGGAGATCGACCCCTCGGTCGACCGCCTGCACGTCGATCCGGCGGCCGCGCGCGGCACGCGCGTCTTCACCTATCGTCGCGCTCACATCGAGTCCTTCGCGGAGGCCGGCTTCCCCGACCCCGCGTACCTGCCCCTGGCGGCCGATACCACGGTCCGCCGCCCACCCGACCGTCCGCCGGCCGACGCGGAGGGCCCGCGGGTGGCCTATGTGGCGGCGAGCCTCGTCGACCAGTCCGAGCAGTGCCGCGCTCGCTTCCTGGCCCTCGCGCGGGAGCACGCCGGCGGCGCAGGAGCCGCGGCCGAGCGCACCACCGCGCGCCTCGATCGCCTGCTCGAGCTCCAGGCCCTCGACCTCGAGGCCTATCGGGTCCCCCTCCTGATGGCGACCCTCCTCCCGGACCTCGTGGCATGGGCCGAGGGGGCTCACCCGGAGGTGGATCCGGTGGCCCTCGCCGGCACGATCGCCGGCGCCACCAAGCGCTTGGAGTGGGTGCGGCAGCTCGGCCACGTGCTCGCGGCCCACGGCGCTGTGGTCGACCTCTGGGGAGACGCGGGCTGGCACCGGGCCGGCGAGGAGGGTGTCCGGTACCATGGGCTCGCGGGCCACCGGACCCAGCTCACGCAGATCTACGGACAGGCGGTCGTCAACGTCGACATCGGCCGGATCTACCAGGAGGACATGGTCACCCTGCGGGTCTTCGAGGTCCTGGCCTGCGGCGGCTTCTTGCTGACCCCGGAGAGCGAGGCCCTCCGGGAGCTCTTCAGCCCCGGGGAGCACCTCGAGACCTACCGCACCTTCGAGGAGCTGGCCTCCAAGGCCGCGTGGTACGCCGCCCGGCCGGCGCAGGCGCGCGCGGTGGGGACCCGTGGCCTCGCGCGCGTCCAAGCCCACCACGCCACCGCCCACCGCGTCGCGGAGATCCTGGGTCGCTCCTGAGCGGGGGCCCCGCGGGGCCGCTCGGAGAGGGGAGGCTACGGACGCGTATAGGCGGTCACGTCACCCCCGACCGCCTCGATCGCGTCGTAGAGGAGCTGACCCATGTAGTCGAAGTTGTGGGCCCAGGCGCCGGGCTCCTTGTAGAAGATCTGGAGGTTGTGGGCGGCCTTCATCAGGGTCGCGTCCCACGCGCCGTACTTGTTGCCGTAGTTGGCCTCGGCCGGGCCGTCGCATTCCCCGCCGCTGCCGTCGGTATCCTTGAAGAAGTAGGGGTACGAGTGCCCCTCGTAGCAGATAGGCGCGTCCAGCGTATCCTCGGCGTAGGCCTGGATCGCCTCGTAGAGGGCCTCGGCCAGGGTCTCGAGCTCGGCGTTCAGGGTCTCGTCCTCGGCACCGCCCGGGTAGAGGCCGTCGCCGTCGTAGTCCGCGCCGTGGACCGCCCCGCGGATCGCCCAGAGATCGTCGGCGTCGTTGTGGCAGGTGCTGCACGCGGTCTCATACGTGCTCTCGACGTCGAAGACGTGGGCCGTCGACTCGGGCCGGTGGCAGCTCGTGCAGGCGTCGCCGCCCGGGTGGCCGGTCCACTCGGCCGCGTACTCCTTGTCCGCCCACTCGTAGCCGACCATGGCGGAGGTGCCCATCTTGACGGCCCCGGCGGGCAGATAGTGGACGTTCTTGAAGCCCATCTTCTCCGCCGCGATGGCATCATCGATGGTCGCTTTGGCCTCGCGGCCGGAGTGGCAGGTGGCGCAGAGGTTCGACTCGTCGGAGCCCAGATCCAGCTCGGCGCCCGAGGGGAAGACCACCGAGCCCACCTCGCGGACCGCGTAGCTGCCCTCGCCCAATCCGAAGGTCGTGTGGCAGGTGGAGCACTCCAGTCCATTGTCCGGGGCCACCGACTGGTTGCCGACGCCGTACTCCAGGAAGAAGACGAAGCCCTCGGCACCCGCGTGGCACTTGGAGCAGCTCGCGCTGACAGTCTCGTCGTCGTCCCAGTGGCGGGCCGCCTCGCTGGCGCCATCGAAGTGGCCTGGATCGTTGCGGTGGAAGGCCGACAGATCCTCCGGCGTGGCCAGGGCCCCGTTGAGGTCCATGAGGGAGTCGTGGAGGAGCTGGATGACGTACTTGGCGTTGTGTACGTGGGCGCCGGTGTCCTTGAGGGAGACCTGATAGTTGTAGGTGCCGCGGACCAGGCGCGGCGTCCAGGAGCCGTACTTGTTCGGGTACGAAGCCTCGTCCTCTCCGCACGCCCCGCCGGAGCCGTCGGAGTCGATGAACCAGTAGGGGTAGCTGTGGCCCTCGTAGCAGATGGCGGGGTTGCCCTTGTCGACGGCGTAGGCTTGGATCGCCGCGTACAGCGCCCCCCGCAGCCCCTCGACCTCGTGGAAGATGCCTTCGGAGGTATCGCCATCGCCGTCGTAGTCGGTGGCCACCGACGCGATCATGCGGATGTCCTCGGTATCCGCCGCGGTGACCACCCCTTCGTGGCAGTTGCCGCACTCGCTCAGCTTCGGCTCCAGCGTGTGGGAATCGTGGCAGCCAATGCAGGAGTCGTAGCCCTCCACGTGGCGGAAGCTCCAATCGTAGACCATGCCGTCGTACTGGTAGCCGCCCTTGACCTGGCCCGCGAAGAGGGTCGCGCCCGCGGCGTAGTAGTGGATGTTCTCGAAGCTGAGCTGGTCGGAGACCTCGTCGTCCCCGACCGCCGCCGCCTCGATGTCCTCGTCGACGGAGACCGTCGACGCACGCCCTTGGTGGCAGGTCATGCAGCGGGCCTCCCCGCCGAGCCCCTCGAGCATCTCCCCGGAGGGAAAGGTCACGGAGTCGAGGTCGGGGGTCACCGTATTGTGGCAGGCGTTGCACTCGACCGTCGTGCCGAGCTCGGCCGCGTTGTCCACCACCCAGGCCTCGGTGCCGTCCGCCCCGAGGTAGTCCATGAAGCCGCCGGTGGAGTGGCAGCGCGCGCAAGAGGTCGGGACGCTGCCGTCCTCGTCCCAGTGGACGAAGGCCTCGGCGCCCTTGTCAGCATGCCCCGATCCCATCCACTGCTCGTAGTAGGGGACCATCTCCTCGGGGATGCTCTCGGGCACCGGATCGGGCTCAACGATGTCCTCGACGGGCTCATCGATGTCCTCGACGGTCCCATCGACGTCCCCGACGGGCTCGCCACCGTCCCCGACGGGCTCGTCCACGTCCTCCCCGGGCTCGATGAGCATCTCCTCGGGGATGACCACCACGTTGTGGGAGGCGCTCAGGCCGCTATCTACGCCCGTCGCCGTGACGGTCGTCTCCCCGGCTCCGATCGCGATGACGAGGCCTTCGTCGTCGACGGTCGCGATGAGCTCGTCCTCCGAGGCCCACGTGTAGGCAGAGTCGTCGCCGTTGATGGTGGAGGCGCTGAGCTGGAGGGTCTCGCCCACCAGGACGCCGCTGTCGCCAGCGATGGCGACGCTGGGCGCCTCGACCTCGACCTCGACTTCCTCGGCGGCCGGCGCGGCGCAGCTCGCCAAGGAGAGCGCGAATACCAGCGCCGCTGCGAGTGAGAGAGAGAGCGTCTTCATGAGGGCCTCCGGCGGTGAAGCAGTTCGGGGCGCTCCTCGCGGGCGCACCCGTGCCGCATGCGATCAAGAACCGCGCCAATACCGCGATCCACGCCCAGTGCCAGGCCGAGGGAGCCAGGGGTTTCTACCTGGGTGCTTTCGCGAATGACTGCGTGTTTTCACCGGTACGATCACCCCATGTCGGGGATGGTTGTATGTGCGCAATGCCGCCCAGAACGCCAGCGCGGGGTGGGTGATATGCAACAGCTCTCGTCCGTGGTTCTAGCCCCTTGTGGCCGGCGGGTTCAGCCGGCTCGCGGATCTCCCCGTCGTGGCACCGTTCTTGCTGCCCGCCGCCATCGTGATCGATCGAACCCCATCGCTCGGCCACGCTCGCTCGACCCTCGTGGTCGCTGCCCTGGCCCTCGTCTTCCTGCCAGGCGCGATCGTGGCTATCTCGGCACCGGATACCGTCCAGATCCCGGTCGTGAAGACCCACGAGAAGGGGGACCCGCCCGAGGCCGCCACCTTCTCGCACTGGGCCCACGACGGCTATCAGTGCTACGACTGCCACCCCGGCACCTTCCCTGAGGGGCCCTTGGGCTTCACCCACGCGGATATGGCCAGAGGCCGCTTCTGCGGAAGCTGCCACGATGGCCACACCGCGTGGAGCCCCAAGGGCAAGGGCATCGAGTGCGAGGCGTGCCACGTGCTCTCGGGCGACCAGGAGGAGATCGATGAAGATGACCTCTGGTAGCACGGCTGAGCGCGCGGCCCGCGACCTGGGCCTCGGCCTCTTCGTCGCGCTCCTGCTGCTGGTCCTGGCTTTCGGCTCCACAGCGAGGGCGGAGCCCGCCCCGAAGCCCGCCACGAAGCCCGCCAAGGTGGGACCTCCGACCAGCCTGCCGGGGGGCCTCTCGCTCCACGGACGCTTCGACCTGGCCTGGGAGGCCTCCACCGACGAGGAGGGCGAGCTGAAGGAGGCCTTGAGGAATTACCACAGCTTCCTCTTCCTGAGCCGCCGGACCACCTCCGATCGGGCCTTCTTCAGCGCCGAGGTGCTCAAGCAGACCTTCTACGAGATGGGCATGAAGCTCGGCCCCGCCAAGGGCGCCTCGTGGAAGGCCGACCTGAGGGCCGGCAAGCTGCTCGTTCCCTTCGGTGCGGAGCCCTACTTCCACAGCGCATACGGTGGCCTGTCCGGCTTTGACCAGCGCCTGCTGCCCGCGGTCTGGGCGGCGGGGGGCGTCGCAGCGCGCTACCAGGTGAAGCTGGATCCGGTGAAGCTCAAGGTGGACCTGTACACGATCCGGGGGCACGAGGTGGACAGCGCCGATCAGGTCCTCGACCTCCAGAAGGACATGAGCGGTCAGGGAGACGTGCGCTTCGCCTACGGCTCGCGCCTCGCTGCTGCTTGGGGGGCGGCAACCCTCTCACTGTCCAGCTACTTGAGCCCCCTTGGACACAAGCGCACGCTGGCGATGCACGCGCCCGACGTGACGATCACGCGGCCGCGAGGGGTGCCCGTCCTCGAGGATCTCAGCCTCTCGTTCGGGGCCATGCGCGCGGACGTCAGCGGCTCGGACGAGGACGACTACTACCACTTCGGCGACTACCTCGAGCTCCGCTACTGGCCCGTGGACTG
>CAZEHU010000175.1:1741-6325 GCA_964511605.1 uncultured Myxococcales bacterium | reverse complement strand
GTCGGCTCGTCGTCGGGGGCTGCGGTCTCGGGGTCCGGGTCTGCGGCGCTACCCTCCGGCTCGCCGGCGTCCGGCGCCGGATCCTCCGGCTTGGGGCCAGGCTCGGGTTCGGGCTCCGGGTCGGCCGGCTCCGGCTCGACCCCCAGCACCGCCACCTCGAAGGCGCCGAGCAGCTCCCCTTCGAGGAGCACGTCGATCTCGAGCAGGGGCGCACTCCCGTCCGCCTGGACGAGCGTGCTGCTATTGCCGTCGGTTCACAGCGCCGGGCCGCTGGTGATCTTCCCGCCTTCCACCAGCACCTCGATGGTTGCGTGGGCGCCCAGGGCCTCGCCCCAACTGTCGAACGCGAGCACGGAGACCTCCACCTCGCCCTCCACCTCCACCTCCTCCTCGCTGACGCTCGCCGAGCTCTGCTCCAGGTCGGCCTCACGCGGGACGGGGGCGGAGAGCTGGAATGTCCAGGGTCCGAAGAGGCGACCGTCGTCGGTGATCAGGCGCACCTTGCCTTCCTCGCCGGGTTCGCCGTCCGTACCCAGGACCGCCACGAGATCGAAGGGGGTCGTCAGGGGGGCGGCAGGCAGGAGCCACGAGGCCTTGTCGATCGACAGGAAGAAGGCCCCGATGGGTGCAGGCAGGGGCTGTCCCGCCGCGTCTCGGAAGCTGAAGACGAAGGCGCTCAGGTCTCCCTTGTGGACGAGACGGCTGCGGAGGATGCCCCCCTCGACGTCGACCACGCGCTCGAGCACCTCCTCGACGCTCGAGGGCTGGTCGACCGCCAGAGAGAGCTCCAACGAGCCGTCCATCAGCTCGATGCTCTCGACGCCCTCCAGCTCCGCCCAGGGGACCTGGAAGCGCAGGCGCGCCGCCGACCCGGCGTCGGCCACCAGCTTCGGCTCGATCGGCGTCAGGCCATCCGCGAGGAGGGTGAGCTCCACCCACGCCGTCGGGTCGACGCCGCGCGCCGGTTGGAGGCGCACCTCCCAGAAGGGCAGCGTCTGCACCCCCGGCGGGCTGGCCACGCCATAGACGAAGGGGGAGGCCCAGTCCGGATGGAAGAGGTGGGCGATCGGCAGCGCTTCGGTCGCCACCTCGTCCTCCGTGGCGTCGCGCAGGCTCAGCTCGAGGGAGAGGCCGACGGGCGGGGTCATGGTCTCGGCGACGAAGAGGCCGGCCACCGCATCGGCGGAGATCCACGGCACGGTCTGTCCGTTCACCTCCAGGGTGGGCTCCTCCCCATCCGGCGGGATCTGGGCACCGATTCGCTGGGCGTGGACGGTGAGCGGCTGCCCCGGCTGGGCCACGGTCGGGTAGGCCAGGAGCTGCCAGCGAGCCCCTTGGAAGGGCAGCGCCTGCGGAGGCCGATCGTCGAGCCGTACCCTCACTGCTTCCTTGGAGGCCTTGCTGCCGGAGGGGGACGGCTGAAGCAGCTCGGGCGCCTCGAGGGTGCAAGCCTCGGCACAGCACACCGGGGCGGCGCCGAGGCGCTCCACGCAGGCCTCGGACGCGCCCGTCCCCGTGGGATCCAGGGCCACACTCGCCCCTTCGGCCTGCCACCATCGCGGCTCCTCGACAACGAGGTGTGCGCCGCCCTCGCTTGTGGACTCCACGGGGTGGGTGGAGCGGGCTCCGGAGGGCCAGCGGACCTCCACCTCGAGGGGCTCGCCACAGCTCGACCACCCCAGCCAGAGCTCGGGGGTCGGGGTGCCTCCGAAGTGGCCGCCAGCGGTCAGGTGTCGGGTCACGGTGGGCCCCGCGCCGCCACAGCGACCCTCGACGACGGCCCCGGTGGGGGGCCGGGCGCTCACGGTGGGCTCCAGGCGCACGGTCAGGGCGCGCTGCCCCGGCTCGAGCTCGAGGGCGTTGCGCCACAGGGCCTCGGTGGCCTGGCCGCCGCCGAGCGCCACGTCCGGGAGCCCGTCTCGGTCGAGGTCCCCCAGGGCGAGCTGCCGCCCCGCTCCCGAGGTCTCGGCGTGGTAGGGCACAGGCGCTCGGTGCATGAGGCCCTCCTCGTCGGTGAGGTAGAGGAGATCCGGCGCCGCCAGGGCGAGCAGCGCGCCCAGGCCGCCCAAGAGGCCCGTGCTGCCGTGGCGCACGATCAGGTCCAGGGTGCCGTCGGCGTTCATATCCGAGAACGTAGGTCCCCACTGGTTCCTCATACCCTCCATGGTGGCCTCGTGGGTGAGGCCGCGCGCGAGGGTCTGGTCGCTCCAGCTCCCATCCTCCTGGCGGAGCACCAGGAGGTCCTGGCCCGAGGAGCTGTTGAAGATGTCCAGGAGGCCATCGCCGTCGAGGTCACCCACAGCCGCGCCCATGCCGTTCGTGCCTGGATCCCAAGGGGCGGGATCTGCCTCGAAGGTCGGCCACGTCGCCCCGGGCTCGGTCGTATTGATCAAGACGCGGCTTGGCCCCGAGAGCTGGGAGTGGTTCATGCTCTCCACCACGTCGAGCCGTCCATCGCCGTCCATGTCGGCCAGGGTGAGGCCGTGGGTATAGCCATCGCGCGCAGGCGCGAGCAGGGTGCGCTCGAGCCGCCCGTGCCCGCGATTCATCAGGACCAGGTCGGCGGTCCCGGCGCGGCGATAGCGCTCCATCGCGTCCACCCCGAGCGCCACGACGAAGTCCACCAGCCCATCGCTGTTGAGATCGCCGGCCGCGACGTCGTGGGGCGTTCCCGTGGGGAGGACCGGGAGCGCGACCGGCTCGGCCACCAGCAGGTCGGGGCCTGCCACCCGCAGGAGGAGCAGGCGGGGCGCGATGAGCAGGATCTCGTCGACGCCATCGCCCGGATCGCCCGGGCCACGGTCCATGTCGAAGACCGCCCCGAAGCGCCCGCCGGGGCCGAGCCCGTCGATGGTGAGGATCGGGGCCTCGAGGTCGACGAGGCCCGCGGGGCCCTCGGTCGGCTCGGTGATGCGGCGGACGCTGTCGAGGGCCAGCCAGACCGGCTCCGGCTGTCCGTCCCCCGTCACGTCGAGCCAGCTCGGGCTCGAGCCTTGAAGCGAAGCCGCGGGCAGGCCGGCGGCGGACCCGAGCTCCTCCCAGGCGGGGGCCACGGGCGGCGCCGCGGAGCTCGGAACCGGGACAGAAGCGCTGGCCAAGACCATCGCCGCGGACAAGGAGAGTGAAGGTCTCATGGCCATGATCCATCCTTCGAGACGAACGCCACGTCGCCTCGCGCGACCCCCATCACGTGGCTCCACTCCCCGTCCGGCCAGCGCACGGAGACCGAGAAGGGCCCCTCGCGCAGTCCGACCCCGACGAGGGGCTTGGAGGGCTCGGTGCTGTAGAAGCCGGAGCTCCCGGTCAGGTGACGGTAGACGGCCCACCCCCCGGAGAAGGGGCCGCCCTCGGTGACGCGGACGAAGGCGCCGATGCCATCCGGGTTGCCTGGGCCGCCGTGGAGGTCCAGGCGAATCCCGCCGTGCACCGGCTCGGCGTCGTTGCGGAAGAGGCGATTCGGCTCGACCTGCTGCCCCTTGGCTCCGCCATTGCCGAGGAAGAGGTCCACATCTCCGTCCGCGTCGTAGTCCAAAAAGAGGCTGCCGTGGGTGCGGTAGGGGTAGACGGGGAAGGTCTCCTCTTGTCCCTCGGGGATCGGCGGAGGCAGGTCGATGTGGCTCGTGCGATCGGTCCACGCGATGCCCTGCCCGGAGACCGAGGGGCGGGCGGAGACGAGCCAGTTCACCTCGTCGCCGTCGTCCACCGGGCCGCCATTGCCAAAGAGCACCTCCATCCAGCCGTCCAGGTCCAGGTCCCCCACCTGAAAGCCCATCGTGCCCATGCGACAGGGCTTCGGGCAGGTCGCGAGGAATCCCGAGCTCTCCGTGCCATCGACGAAGCCGCCCGCCCCATCGTTGAGGTAGAGGCGATGCCCCGGCTCGAAGCTGTCGCTGCCGGGGACCGCGTCCACCCAGGGCTGATAGTACTCGTTGACCACGAGATCGATGTCGCCGTCGTTGTCCATGTCCTGGGCCACCGAGCCGAAGGCCAGCCAGGGCTGCATGAAGACCCCCTCGAGCACCGATACGAAGGTGCCGTCGCCCTGGTTTCGGTAGAGCAGGTTCGGCCCGTACAGGAGAGGCACGAAGAGGTCCGGGTGGCCGTCGGCGTCGTAGTCCAGCCAGGAGCTCGCGCTACTCACGGCCAGGCCGGCCACGCCCGCCTCCTTCGCGACCTCTGTGAAGGTGCCGTCGCCCTCGTTCCGGTACAGGAAGTCGGCGTCGCGCTGGGAGGGGATCTGCTGGGCGCCCCCGATGATCTCCGCGGCGCTCGCCGGTCCCTCGGAGGCCATCACCGGCACGAAGAGATCCAGGTCGCCGTCGCCATCGTAGTCGGACAGGGCGCCGCCCCCGGAGTGAGCGACGATCTTGTGGATCCCAGCCTCGAGGGTGACGTTCGTGAAGGCCAGCTCCCCGGTCTCCGGGTCGATCCCCTCGTTGCGGTAGAGCTTGTCGGTGCAGGGCACGCTGAAGCCGCCGCAGCCAAGGAAGACGTCCGGGTCGCCGTCGAGGTCGTAGTCGAAGATCGTCACCCCGAAGGTCCCGGCCGAGGTCAGGTCCTCCTCGCCGGTGATGACCCGCACCA
>CAZEHU010000175.1:0-1731 GCA_964511605.1 uncultured Myxococcales bacterium | reverse complement strand
TCCTGGAGGAGGAGGGTGGAGTGATCCTGGAGGTAGACGGGGTTGGCCACCCAGAGGTCGAGGCGCCCATCGCCGTCCATATCGGCCGCGCCGACGCCCTTGGCCATATGGGTCGCGTCCTGGATCCCCGCCTCGAGGCCCACGTCGACGAGGCTCCACTTGTAGGGGGTCGGGGCAGGCACCTCCAGGACGATCGGGGGCGGCGGGCCCGCGCTGTCCGGCTGGCCCCGAGGGGAGGCGACGTCCGCCGCATCCCCGGCTGGCGCTACGTCGCCGGGCCGCGGATCCACCGCCTCGCCGCCCGCAGGCCGGGCGTCCGCCGGCGCATCCGTTCCGCCGCTCGTCCCATCGATCCCAGGCTCGTGTGCCCGCGCCACCACGTCCGGCGAGGCCTCGGGAGCGCCGACCTCCACGGCACCGCCATCCTCCGGCGCGGCGCCTTCGGGCGGAGCGCTGCCCTGCTGCTGGCAGCAGCTCAAGCAGAGCGCGAGACCCATGATCCGACGTAGCCCCCGCTTGGCCGAGTCCTGGTTCAGGCGCTCCGTCACGTCGATCCCGCGCGGAGCACGCCCCCAGGGTCGTGCCCTCCCTGGGCCGGGTCAAGGCAGGGGTCCGGGTGGGCCACCGACCCTCTGTCACCCGAGGGGCCGCGGCGGGGGTCGTGCGGACCTCAGCGGCGCCTCGCGCATCAGCGGGCCCAGGTCCCCGTGGCCTCGAGGATCGCTGCATGCTCCGGCACCGCCTCGAGGAAGCCTCGCTCGTAGCGTCGATCGCTCAGGGCGGCCGCTCGCTCCAGCAGGCGCCCGCGGGCCGCACGGATCGTCGCCCGCGCCCCCAGCAGATCTCCCATCGCGCGGGAGGCCTGGGCGTGGACCAGGCGCAGGAGCATCTCGCCCTCCTCGACGTCTCGCAGCACCATGAGCTCCCCCATGCCCTGGCGGGAGGCCTCGAGGGCTTCCCGCGCTCGCTGTTGGCCCAGCAGGGCATCGGCGAGGGCCGCGCGTGCCAGGATGCGGGAGGGCGGGAATCCCTCCAGCAGGTCGAGGGCACAGCGGGCCTCCGCCTCGGCGCCCTCGAGGTCCCCGGAGGCCCGGAGGATCAGGCTGAGATAGCTCCGCGCGTTGCCCTCCATGCGCACATCGCCCTCGTCGCTGAGGGTCACGATGGCGCGCCTCTCCACCGCCGCCCCCTCCCGCGGCCGTCCCAGACGTGCCAGCACCAGCCCGAGGTTCTGCCGCGCCGTGGCCGCGGTGTGGGGTGCCCCCATGCGCTCGGCCTCCTGCACCGCCTGCTCGAGCTCGGCCCGCGCCTCCTCCCAGAGGCCGGCCCGGAGGTAGCTGAAGCCCAACGTGGTGCGCATGCCGCAGGCACGCCGCAGGTAGCCGCAGCTCTCATAGCTCTGGGCGGAGCGCCGCAAGTCGCGTGCGGCCCGCGCCAGGTCGCCGGACTGCAGGGCGAGCTGGGCGCGCACCGCCGTCAGCCGCCCCTCGACCAGCGGTGGGATCGCGACGCCGAAGGACTCGACGGCCGCCTCCGCTCGCTCCACCCACCGCATCGCCTCCCGGTACCGGCCGCGCACGATCCGCGCGAAGGCCGCCTGGCAGTACGCGATGACCGGCGGGAGGGGGGCCGCGCCCTCGGGCACGTCCACCGCATCGAGGTCCCCGAGCGCGCCCGCCAGGGGCTCCTCCTCCCCCAGCAGCGAGAGGGACCAGATTCGATACCCCAAGG
>CAZEHU010000174.1:0-6329 GCA_964511605.1 uncultured Myxococcales bacterium | reverse complement strand
CTCGCCGCCCGCCGTTGGAATGGCGCCGTCGCCCCCCGCACCATGGGCTCGGTGTCGAACGTCGGGCTGATGGCCCAGAAGGCGGAGGAGTACGGCTCGCACGACAAGACCTTCGAGATCGGGGCCCCCGGGCGGGTCCGCGTCGTCGACGACGAGGGCACGGTCCTCATGAGCCACGAGGTCCAGGCCGGCGACATCTGGCGCGCCTGCCAGGTCAAGAACGCACCGATCCGCGACTGGGTGCGCCTGGCCCTGGGCCGGGCCCGCGCGACCGGCGCGCCGGTGGTCTTCTGGCTCGACGAGGCCCGCCCCCACGACGCCCAGCTCCTCGAGGAGGTGCGCCCCCTGCTCGAGCAGGAGGAGACCGAGGGCCTCCAGATCCACGTGCTCTCTCCCGTGGAGGCCACCCGCTTCAGCGTCGCCGAGGTGAGGGCCGGTCGGGACGTCATCTCCGCCACCGGCAACGTGCTCCGCGACTACCTCACCGACCTCTTCCCTATCCTCGAGGTGGGCACCAGCGCCAAGATGCTCTCCATCGTGCCGCTGATGGCCGGCGGCGGCCTCTTCGAGACGGGCGCGGGCGGCTCGGCCCCCAAGCACGTCCAGCAGATGGTGGCCGAGGGGCACCTCCGCTGGGACAGCCTGGGCGAGTTCCTGGCCCTCGCGGTCAGCTTCCAGCACCTCGGCGAGCAGCTCGACAACGCCGCGGCGCGCATCCTGGGGGAGACCCTCGACGACGCCACGACCCGCTACCTCCTCGAGAACCGCTCGCCCTCGCGCAAGGTGAACCAGATCGACAACCGCGGCAGCCACTACTGGCTCGGCCGCTACTGGGCCGAGGCGCTCGCCGCCCAGACCACCGACCCCGCGCTCGCCGCCCGCTTCGCCCCGGTCGCCGAAGCCTTGGCCACGAGCGAGGCCTCGATCCTCCGGGAGCTCCTCGAGGCCCAGGGCGAGCCTGTGGACCTCGGAGGCTACTACCGCCCGGATGCGGCCAAGGTGAACGCCGCGATGCGGCCGAGCGCTACGCTGAACGGGATCGTCGAGGGGCTGTAGAGAGCCCTCCTCAGGCGGCTACGGCCTCGGCCAGGCCAGCCGCCGACGGCGTGAGGACTCCGGTGAGCACGAAAGCCAGGACGTGACGTCCCAGGCTCTCCCGGTCCAGGGCCGGGTCGCCGCGGAGGAGCGCGTGCTCGACCCCTTCCTTGATGGCCCCGAGCACGAAGACCGCGCGCGGCCGCACCGGGCCTGGGCGCACGATGCCCAGGTCGAGGCCCGTCCGGAGGGAGCCCTCGATCATCGCCAGCACCCGGTCGTCGAAGTCCTCGATGCGCTCCATCAGGTCCGCGTCGACCCCCTTGGCCTCCCGCAGGAGGATGCGGGTCAGGTCCGCGTTATCCCAGAGCAGGTCCATGATGCGCTCGACATTGCTGCGGAGCTGCTCCCCGGCGGGCACGCGGCTGGTGACGTCGACCCGGACGATGCCGCCGGCGAGCCGGTCGACGAAGCCCTCGAGGAGCGAGTCGAAGACGGCGCGCTTGCCCCTGAAGTGCTGGTAGAAGGTGCCGCGGGCCACCTCGGCCTCCTCCAGCAGGTCCTGGATCGAGGTGGCGCCGTAGCCCTGGCGCGCGAAGACGCGGCGAGAGGCCTCGAGGAGCTGCTCGCGCCTCGCCTCGCGCAGCCGCCTCGCCCGCTCGACCCGGCCGTCCCTCTCCTGGCTCGTATCCACCACCATCCCGCACGGGGTAGCACGATTCGGGCCGCCTCGCGACGCGCCAGGCTCAGTACCGGAACGCGCTCCCACCGATGAACTCCCGGAGCACGCTGTTCGAGGGCACGTGGTCGGGGAAGAGGGGGATGAAGAGCTCGAGCAGCTTGAGGAGCTCGTGGGCGCGGGAGCGGGCGGGATCGTCGCGAGGGACCTCGAGCAGGTAGCGCCAGGCGAAGGTGCGGAGGACGCTCGGCTCGTAGGGCAGCGAGGAGTTGAAGACGAAGTCCGCCGTATCCTCGAAGGGGAAGATGTGGGCCTCCTCGCCGCGGCGGACGCTGGGCCAGCGGGCGATGGTGGAGGCGGCGGAGGTGGCCCGGAAGCGGCGGTCACGCACGATGCGCCGGAGCATGCGCAGGTCCGTCGAGCTGATGCGGTGGTGGTCGTCCACCACGAGCTGGCTGTTGGCGCTGACGAAGAGGCGGAAGGAGGCGTCGGCGTCCACCGCGTCGGTCAAGCGGGGGTTCAGGGCATGGATGCCCTCGATGAGGAGGACCTGATGCTCACCGAGCTGCAGCCGGCGCTCCGCGGAGCGAGGCGCCCGCGCGTGGGTCTCGAAGTCGAAGCGTGGGACATCGACCGCGTCGCCGTCCACGAGGCGCTGGAGGTGATCCTGGAGGAGCGGCACGTCGAGGGCGTCGAGCTGCTCGAGGTCCACCTCGCCGTGCTCGTCGGGCACGAGGCTGTCCCGATCCCGGTAGTAGTCGTCGAGGCCGAGGACCACCGGCTCGATGCCGTTGACGCGGAGCTGGATCGAGAGCCGGCGGACGGTGGTGGTCTTGCCGGACGAGGTGGGGCCCGCGAGGCAGACGAGGCGCACCTGGTCGTGGCGCTGGGCGACGGCATCCGCCACCTGCGCGATGCGCTTCTCGTGCAGGGCCTCGCTGACCCGGATCAGGTTGCCGGAGGAGGCGCCCAGCACCGCCTCGTTGAGCGCACCTACCGTCTCGACGCCGATCAGGCGGTTCCAGTCGCGCGTCTGGCGGTAGGACTCCCAGAGGGCGCCGCTGCCGCTCGTGGCGCTCGAGGCCGGCAGGTCCGGGAAGCGCAGGAGCAGGCCGGGCGGATACGCCACGACGAGGGTCCCGTCGAGGACGCCTGTGGACGGGGGATAGGGCCCGAGCGCCAGGCTGGTGAGGTCCCCGAGGCGTACCGTGGGGATGAGCGGCGCGATCCACGCCTTGAGCAGGCCCTCGATGTCCCGGTTGTGGCCGTTCAGCGCAGCCCGCGCGGCCTGGTAGGTGAGCTCCTCGCGCTCGATGACCTCGTCGGCCGACGCGACGGCCGCGACCCCGGCGGACAGGACCTCGGCGAGCTCCTCGAGGTCGACGATCTCGTCGCCCGCCGTCTGCACCTCGTAGAAGTGGCCGCCGTGCAGGGACTGGCCGACGGAGAAGCGGAGGTGCGGAAACTCCTTGGCGGCCACAGCGTGCAGCGCGAGCGTGGCAGCCCGCCGGATGACCGCCGAGCCCCGCGCGTCGGAGCGCGGCAGCGGCTCCACCGTCACCGGCCCCTCGACGCGGGTCTGCAGTCCCACCACGTGGTGGTTCACCAGCGCCGCCACGATCTGCCGATCCTCGATCAGCCCGGCCCCGAGCAGCGCCGATACACGCGTGCCCGCCGTGACGTGCACGACCTTCCCGTCCAGCTCGACCTCTACGCGGTTCATCGGAGCCGCAGTGTCGCCGGTCCCGACCCTCCCGCCAAGGGGTTCAGAGACCCGCGCCCGGTACCCCACACCGGAGCGGCCTCACGGAGCCGCTCCTGCACCCGTCCACACAGGCGCGCCCTGGGTCGTCGCCGCCCCTCACCGAGGACGCCTCCCCGTCCCCAAGACAGTGCAGCCGACATGCCTCCACACAAGAGAAGCGGGACAGCTCCAGCGCGCTCGCCGGTGGCTCCGCGCCGATCACCGCTGGCGCACCCCGCACCGCCTCCATCAACCCGGAGTACCCGTGCTCCCACCGGCCGAGGAGTCGGTCCCCCTCGAGGACGAAGCCCACCTCCATGCTGAGGAACTTCGATCCGACGTCTGCTCGTAGCGATGCTGCGTAGGCACCTCGTCCCGCGGCCACCGCGCGCCCCACACCGATCTTCTCCGAGCGCTCGGCCTTCCACGCGCCATCCTGGTGGTACCCGAGCTTGGTCGCGCGCACGACGACGACGTCCTGGTCGCAGCGCGTCTCCCACCGGTAGACGCCGCCCGATCGGTCGGTCCACTTCTCGGGGAGGGTGACCACCGTTCGGACCGTCCAGGTCGTGCCCTCGAAGACCTCCGGCGCACAGGACGCGGAAGCACTGGACCCCCAAGCCCGCCACGCGAAGAGCAGGGCGACCGCCACGAACACCAAGAGGAGCCCGCTCCAGAACCTCCGGGGCGCGGTTCCAGGAGCCTCCGCAGCCTGCTCGGGCCTCGCCAGCTCCGGGGTGGGTCTCGGGCCCCCCGACCCCCTCGTTGCGTCCCTCAAGCCAGCACCGGCCGCCTCCCCGCGCAGGAACGCCAGCGCCTGGTCCGCGCCAGGTCGCTGGTCCGGGTCCTGCGCGCCCATCCTGCGCAGCAGGGCACCCAAGCGACCGCCGACCCCTTTGCCCGGCGCGGGCCGGAGCTCGCCGCTCAGCAGCTCGTCGAGCACGACGGCCGCCGAGTAGATGTCCGCCCTCGGATCCGGCCTGCGCCGCCCGCGCTGCTCCGGCGCCATGTAGGCCACCGAGCCGAGCTGCTCCACCGAGCGCGTCATGCGCTCGTCGTCCGGCGCCAGGGCGATGCCCAGGTCTCCGATCAGGAGCCGCCCCTCACCATCCTCCAGGAGATTGGAGGGCTTGATGTCCCGGTGGACGATGTCCTCGGCGTGCAACGCGCTCAGCCCCTCCAGCAGATCTTCGGCCCACGCCTCGACGAGGTCCGGGTCGAGGGGGCCCCCCAGCGAGGCCCGCCTGAGGTCTCCGCCGCTGGCGAGCTCGAGCTTGAGGTAGGGCCGCCCGTCTCCCAGGTAGCCGAGCTCGTGCACCGCCAGCAGGCGGGGGTGGGCCAACCGCGCGAGGGTCCGACCCTCCCGCACGAAGCGCCGTACGAAGTCCTCGTCCGCCGCCAGCTCCCTCGAGAGCACCTTGAAAGCGAAGCTCCGCTCGAGCCCCAGGTCCCGTACCTCGTGGACCTCCGCCATGCCCCCGCGGCCGAGCTCGCGAACCCACTCCAGCCCCCAAGGCCAAGGGCCCTCCGCGGCCGGCGCGGGCGGCGGGGCCGCCAGGTCCGTGTCGAGCGCCTCGAGGCGCTGGAGCCTCCAACTCTGGCCGAGCCCCTCGGGGTCGGGACGGGGCCCGGCCTCGAAGTCGTGCGACGAGATCGACATCGTCGCCCCGGTGCCCTCGTGCACCGCCACCATGACCTGGTCCCGCACGCGCTCCCGGAGCACGAAGAGCCCCTCCCCGCCAGGGCCCACCGGGCCGAAGGCCACGAAGGGGCTGAGGTCCAGGGCCTCCCGCCCCGTGGGATCGAGGAGGTACACCCGCCCGTCTGCCACGGTGCCGCGCCAGCGCAACCGCCGCGCGTCCGGCGCCGGCAGCGCCCCCGCGAAGACCTGCAGATGCCCGGAGTAGCACTGGTCTGCGTCCAGGTGTCTGTCGACCACCCTGAACAGCCGCCAGGCAGGGAGCCACGCCAGCGAGTCCAGGATACCGCGAACGTGCCGCGCCATGACGAGCGCCAGCTCTCCTGCCCCCTGCCGGGATCGGCCGGCCCGCCCGTGGGCGAGATCGTTGCGCATCTCCACGAACTCCCGGAGGCGGCGCTGCTCCGGCGTCGAGCCCCCGTCGGGCATCACGAGCCAACGGCAGAGCGGCGGCGCGAAAGGCGGCAGCCCGCCACGCGCCGAGCGCTCCATGAGCGCCCGCGCCAGCTCGCCCGCCAGTCGGGACCACACCCCGAGGCTCGGCCTCACCAGCTTCGAAGCCTCCGCATCCACTCCCCGGTCCCGCGTGCTCCCGCGCAAGAAGTCTGCGAGCAGCACCACCGTCGTCGTCCGCAGGACCGCCTCCCCAGCCGACACCAGGCGTTGGGTCCGCTCCCGATGCTCTGACGCCGCCAACACGTGCTGCCACGCCGCGGCGATCGGGAATGGCATCGAGCCCGTGAGGATCGGGCGGCTGATCGGGTCCTGGCTCAGGGTTCGCCTCTCCGGTGGCGGACGCGGTCGCGGCTCCCCGAGGGAGCCTGCCCCCCATCCTGACCCGATCCCCCTCCACTCGGCAATCGCACCAATCGCACCCGGCCGCGTGACCTTCGACTTGCGACCCTCCCGAGTCAGGAGTAGGGCGCACCTGCGGTCCTCACGAGCGAGGAGTGTGCCGCACTACGTTCCCCCTTCAGCCCACCATGAGGCGCCGATGCTTGGCCTCGCCCACGACTACGCGACCTGCAGCCCTGGGCTCCTCGTGTTCCTCACCCACCGCGACGCCCGAGCCTACCTGGTCGATGCGGGTCTCGCGGCCGGCGCCCTCGCCGGCTACGACCAGCTCTGCAAGGACCTCGATGAGGCCCGGCGCGTCGCGGAGCGGTGGCGCC
>CAZEHU010000173.1:570-6338 GCA_964511605.1 uncultured Myxococcales bacterium | reverse complement strand
GGACCACGGCGTACCGGTGGGGGCCACGCTGCCGAGGCGCAGGGTGACCTCCGGCTCGACGGCGGAGGCGGCCGGGGCGAGGGCCAGCAGGGCGAGGGCGGCGGACAGAGCGAGGGGGAGCACAGCGCGGCGAGCGGGCGTCATCGGGGACCTCCGGGCGTCGGGGAACGGGGCGTGGACGGCTGGGAGGCCCGGCGATTCACCGGGCCCTCCGCCTCCGTCCGCGGAGATCTACTCCTCGAAGAGGAAGTCGATCTCCTCCATCAACGCCTTCGCCTTTCGCTGCTCACCGGCGTTCTCCGGCTTCAGCTCCGGCACCGACTCGATGTCGAAAGCGAGGACCTCCTCGAGGAGCCGCTTGAAGGTCGCCTTGTCGCCTCCCTTGGTGGCGTTGAGGTCCGCGTACAGGACCTTGGTCGCCAGGTAGCTCGGCGCGCCGTCGATCGACTTCTGGAAGTGGCCCGCGCTCTTCGGCAGGTCGCCGTCCGGGAAGGGGATCTTCGTGTAGAAGGCCCCGAAGTAGCGGTCGGCGGCGTAGTAGTTGAAGCTCGCATCCTCATCGACGATCCGCTGCATCATCGCTTTGATGCGGTCCTTCTGGTTGAGCACCACGACGATCGAGGTGGCCAAGGCGTACTTGCCGAGGTTCGTCGCATACCAGTACATGGCGCGATGCCCGCTCTGGTCCACCTGGGCCAGAGCGCTGGCGAAGGGCTGCCGGGAGCAGAACTTCGAGCGATACTTGGGGAACTGCTGGCCGAGAGCCAGCTCGGCCTGGTTCGTGCCCTGCTCGAAGTGGCCCACCATCTCCTCCTTCTTCGAGTCGTCGAAGCGGAGGTAGGCATCGCCGAGGAAGTAGTGGGCCTGGGCGAGCTTCACGCGAAGGTCGGCCTGGGTCGGGTCGATCGCGAGCGAGAGCTTCCAGGACTCGATGGCCCCCCTCAGCTCGGACTCATCGATGCGCCCCTCCCAGTGGGCATCGCCCTTGGCCCGCTCGGCAGCGGCGTCGCCCTTTGCGGTGGCATCCGGGGGCATCTTGGCGCAGACGCCGGACTGGCGGCTCGAGCCACAAGCGATGAGGCTGACCGTCAGCAGGAGCGCGGCAGCGGTCGTCACGAGGGGGCGAAGGGTCGGGCGCATGAGGCCTCCTGGGGCGGCTCGGCGGGCTCGGTGAAGGGGTCCTGTGAGGGAGGGCGCGTGCGCTACCACCTCGCGCCGGGATCGTCAATCTGGGGCGCCCGCCGGCCCCCTTTTCTGGACGCCCGTGGAGGGGGCGACGAGGCTAGCTCCGTGGCCTCTCGAACACTCACGGTCGCCCTCGCGCCCGCCCTCCTCGCGCCCGCCCTCTTCACGGCAGCCCCGGTGGCCCTCGCCGCCGGTCCACCCAGCGGCCAGCCGGGCCAGGAGCCGGAGCTCGTCGACCTCGAACACCTCCAGCTCATCGCCCTCGATCCGGGCCACGGCGGCTCGAACCATGGCTGCCTCGGCATCCACGGCACCTACGAGAAGGAGGTGACGCTGGTGCTCGCCCTGCTCGTCGAGCGCATCCTCCTCGAGGAGACCGATGCGGCCGTGCTCCTCACCCGCCGTGAGGATCGCCCCCTCGGGCTGCGGGAGCGGACCGAGCTCGCCAATGGGTGGGCGGCAGACGTCTTCCTGTCGATCCACATCAACGCCGACGCCTTCGGTCGCGGCCATGGGGTCGAGGCCTGGTTCCTCGCCCCGGAGTCCGCCGACGAGGAGGCCCAGCGCATCGTGGCGGCCGAGGAGGCCGCCTACGGAGAGCAGGACGACCCGCCGGTCGGACTGGAGCGCGCGGTGGACTCCGTGGCCCTCGACGCCTCGCTGCGCGCGACGCAGGCCGCCAGCGAGGTGCTCGCGGAGACCATCGCCACCGGCATGCACGACCAGAGTCGGGCCCCCTTCCGGGGGGTCAAGCAGGCCCGCTTCGGTGTGCTCAAGGCGGCCCGCATGCCCGCGGTCGTCGTGGAGACCGGCTTCTTCACCCACGGCATCGAGGGACATCAGCTCCTCGATCCGGTGCACCAAGCCGAGCTCGCGCGAGGCATCGTGGACGGCCTCGTCGCGTTCGACCGGCGGATGGGCGGCAAGAAGCTCGCAGAGCGCTGACCGCCCCCGGGGGGGGGCTGAGACGCCGCCGGGACGGCTCAGGCTTCGCCGTCCTCGTCCTCGTCGTCCTCCTCGCTCTGCTCGTCCATGAGGCGCTCGTCCTCACGGACCTGGGCCACGACCGTGGTGGCCTCCTCCATGCGGTTGACGTCGACGTAGAGCATCGCGAAGCCGTGGGGCATCGCCACATCGAAGCCGTGGCTCTGGTGCTCGACCACCTTGTACGCGATGCCCGCGTCGTCGAGCGCGGAGCCCACGAGGTGAGCGTCGCCTAGAGAGTTGAGCTCGGTCAGGATGCTGAGCTGCGTGGTGTCCTGGGGGGCGGCATCTTCGGACATCAGGGGCCTCCTCGACGCGTCGGGCACAAGGTGCAAGGGGGGTCGAGCGTAGTGCCTGGACCGAGGAGGTCAACCACGCCCCGCGCGCCGCGCGCCGCGCGAACGGCGTCGAGTTGCCGGGGCAAGCCCGCCGATGCTAGCGTGCACCAAGAGCCAGGCCCGTCCCCGGGAGGTCGTACCCTTGGCCGCAGGGACCATCGACTACCAGCGGATCTACCGCGCCGTGCCCCTGTTCAAGGACCTCACGGAGGCGGAGCTCGACGCGATCATGGAGTTCGCGCGCCTCTTCCGCGCGGACAAGGGCACCGTGCTCGTCCAACAAGGCCAGCACGGCTCCGGCCTCTACATCGTCGTCAACGGGTCGGCGCGGGTGACCGCCAGGGACCCGGCGGGCAAAGAGACGACCCTGGCCATCGTCGGACGGGGCGTGACGATCGGCGAGCTCAGCCTCATCGACGAGGCCCCCCACAGCGCCAACGTGATCTGCGAGGAGCTCTGCACCCTCCTGCACGTCGACACCGCGGGCTTCAACAAGCTGCGGGCCATGAAGCACCCGGCGGCCTACAAGCTCCTCCGGGCCACGGCGCCGATGATCTGTGAGCGCCTGCGCGCGATCAACGAGCGCATCGCCACCATCTTCGTGGCCGCCGGGGGGCAGGCTGAGGGCTCATGAGCGACTCCAACCAGATCATCCGCGACCCCGCCGTGGCCAAGCAGCTCCTCGACTCGCTGCCGCTCTTCAGCGAGCTCTCCGATCGAGAGCGCAACATCCTCGCGGCCGTCTTCGTGGTGCGGGTCATCGAGGACGGCGAGGCCCTCTGCAAGGAGGGGGATCGAGGCACCGGCTTCTACATCGTCGCTAAAGGCATCATCCAGGTCTTCAAGGAGCTGCCGGACGATCAGCGCGAGAAGCTCGCCGAGATCGGCCCCAACAACCTCATCGGCCAGGTGGCCCTCATCGATGGAAAACCACGGAGCGCCACCTGCGAGGCCCGGGGCCGCTCGATCGCGCTCGAGTGCACCCGCACGGACTTCGATCAGCTCTTCCGCTCCGGGAGCCCCTTTGCGTTCAAGGTCGTCGACCAGGTGGTCATCGACCTCGCCAAGCGCCTGAGGGAGGCCAACCATCAGCTCCAGGAGCTCGACGACGGCACCACCGGCCCCGGCGAGGTCCAGCAGCAGAAGGCCCTGAACATCTCGCAGACGATCAGCGCGTAGGCGGCCTCCGCGGAGGATCTCGCGGGCCCCTCACAGGACCGCCCGGCTGGCGAGCGGACCTATCAGTCGCGGAGCGCGCTCCGCGCCGGCGGCAGCTCGACACCCTCGAGGTGGGCGCAGTCGTTGAGCCGCACGAGCCAGCGCCGCTCGCCCTCGATGCGGACCTCGCTCATGCCGGTCGAGTCGATCCAGAGGCGCCGGAAGCTGGCGAGGGGTAGGTCCAGGATCCAGCAGAGCAGCGAGAGCGTAGCGAAGCCGTGGCCGAAGACGAGGAAGGCTCCCTCGGCGCTCTCCGCCTCGCGCGCGCGCACGAAGTCGATCATGCGGCCCTGGACGTCCATGAGAGACTCGTGGCCGCCGGGGGGCACGAAGCTCGCCGGATCTCGCGCCCACGCGCGGCGGCTGTCCGGGAAGCGAGCCTCGAGCTCCTCGCGGGTCAGTCCCTCCCACGCGCCCTCGTACATCTCCCGGAGGCGAGGGTCGGTCTCGAGGCGCCCCCGCTCCGCTGCCGGCAGGGCGATGCGGGCCGTCTCGAGGGCGCGGCCAAGGGGCGAGGACCAGATGCCATCGAGGGGTTCCGCCAGCACGAGCCTCGCGAGCCGGGGCGCCAGCGCCTCGGCCTGCGCCCGGCCGACGGCGTTCAACGGTACGTCGCTGGAGCCCTGGACCCGGGCGTCCGCGTTGTACTCGGTCTGCCCGTGCCGGATCAGGAAGAGGCGCATTCGCAGGTTCGTTAGCACGCGCCAGCGGTCCCCACTAGACCCCAAGGACCTTGACACTGCGAGATCCGGCGTGATTCCGTCCCGCCGGCTCCCCTCCCCCCCACCGGCTCCCGAGGTCTCGATGCGCTCCCTCCGTGTCCTCGCACCCCCGCTCCTCCTCACGCTCCTCGCTGCGCCGACCGTGGCCGGGGCCAAGGTCTCCAAGGACGTCGTCGAGAGGGCCAGCCAGACCCTCGAGGCGGGGGTGAAGTCGGGAGACTTCACCAACCGCGCCATCGCGGTCGGCGGCCTCGCCCACATGAAGAAGAAGCGGGCGATCCCGACCCTCAAGGACTCCCTCGCAGATCCCCAGTGGCAGGTGCGCCGCGCCGCCATCGAGGCGAGCTTGAAGCATAAGGACAAGTCCTGGCGCTCGGCGGTCACCGACGCGATGCGCTCAGAGACCCTCGACCCCCTCAGCGAGGTGCTGCCCCTCCTCGACCCGGTCAAGCAGAAGGAGGCGGTGAAGCTCCTCGCCAGCGCCCTCGACGATCCGAAGTTCCCGAACCCCGACCGCTATACGAAAGCCATCGCCAAGCGAGGCGGCGCCTTCATGGTGGCGGTGTGGGAGGCCGGCCTGAAGCTGAGGAAGAACGACATCGCCTCCAAGGAGTTCGAGGGCATGCTGGCCGAGCTCCCCCTGCCCGACGCGATCCCGCTGTACAAGAGGCGCCTCAAGAAGCTCCCGCCGGCGGTGCAGGCGCGCATCGTGGACCGGATCCTCGCCGCCGGCGACATCCAGGACCTGCGCTTCCTCGAGCCTCTCCTCAAGAAGGGCGAGAACGCCGTCCGCTTCCGCGTCGCCGCCGCCCTCGCCCATCGCGGCAACAACAAAGGCAAGGCCCTCCTGCTCGACAAGGCCGAGACGGCGACCGGCAAGGATCAGATCCTCGCCCTCGACGCCATGCTCGGCATCGCCAGCGCCGACATGTTCGACGTGATCAAGCCCATCGTCTTCGCGGACGCCGCGACGGCCGATCAGCTCCGCGCCTGCTACGCGATCTACGCCAAGGTGGGCAACCCCAAGCTGGCCCGCCACCTCGAGAAGCGCCTGCAGTCCACCTCCCTCGAGCGGCAGGCGGCCGCGGCCCGCGTGCTCGGCAAGATCAAGGGCCGTGGGGCCCTCGTCCAGCTCCACCCCCTCCTGGGCCATGGCCACCACTCGATCCGCGTCGAGGCCGCCTGGGCCATCGGCGACATCGGCCGCCCGGAGAGCATCGAGCCCATCCGCCAGGCCCTGTTCAGCGAGACCGATCCCGCCACCAAGCTGGCGCTCGTCGATGCGTTGTCGAAGATCCGCACGCCCGAGGTGGTGCCGGTG